>DATBML010000411.1:0-4886 GCA_036554885.1 Desulfuromonadales bacterium | reverse complement strand
GAGTCGAGATCGGTGGTGAGAGGATGGAAGGGAAGGTCTGCAACGACGGCATGAGCAGGCCGGAGCGGCCTTTGGTGGCCCTGGTGCCGAACAGAGATAAAATTCAGGTGATTCCGTTTCCTGCGGATGACGCCTGCGCGCCTCCCTGTGCCCTGGTCTACCCACGGACATCATGGTTTGCGGCTGGCGCCGGGTTGAGCGATCTGCAACTCTGGATTTCCGGAGCCGGGCAGGGGAGCGCGAGGGTTGAAGTCCTGGTGAAATTTTGGGGATTTGCCGGACGGCTGGCGAAGATGTATCGGGGAAGGTGCCTTCTGGATCTGCCGTTTTTTTTGCAGGAGGTCGCCTACCGCTTCAACCAGCGGGATAATCCGCAGGTCATCGAGACCCTCTGCCGTCTGTTGGGAGCCGCCTGAGACAGGGGGTGAAGGGCCCTCAAGCCCTTCATTCCCCCCCCCGCTGCGGTCGATCAGGCGCTGAGCATTGAACCTTTGGAGAATTCCCGCTCCTGAAGTTCCAGGCTCTTGCGCAGAAGCATGGTGATGCTCAAGCCGCAGGCCTCCGCACGTTCCTGGAGAGCCTCCATCTCCTGATGGTTGATGCGGCAGGAAATGATGAATTTCTTCGGATTGTCGCTGACTCTGGCCATTATTTTCCTCCTTTGTCTTAACGGGTGAATGAAGTTTTCGCGTCGACAATGGATGCCGGCGATTGTGTTTACGTTATTGCAAAGGCATTGCCAGTTTTTGCGTAACCCGCGAGTATGGCTTGTTTTCTGATAAAACATCGAAAAAACAGGTAGTTTAAAGATGTGGCCAGCGAAACGAGACGATTCGTATGCTGAACTAATTGTACCATTCTGCAACATTTTGGGACGGACTGAGGCAGAATTGGCCAGAGGTCGTGCCAAGCATGGCACACGTACTAAACAAAAAAACCGCGGCCTGGTCGGTCGTGGTTTTTTCGCCGGAACAGTGAAAAATATTCAGGCTGACTGCTGGAGATACGCGTGGATGGCAGACGCCCCCTGTTTGCCGTCTCCCATGGCGAGGATTACCGTCGCTCCGCCGCGGACGATGTCGCCGCCGGCGTAGACTCCGGGCTGGCTGGTAGCCCCCGTCGGCGCCGCTTCGATGTTTCCCCAGCGGTTCAGTGCCAGTTCAGGGGCCGTCGCGGTCAGCAGCGGATTGGCGCGGGTACCGAGAGCATTGACCACGACATCGACCTCGAGATCGAAAACATCGCCTTGGACCGGAACCGGCCGCCGCCGTCCTGACGCGTCAGGTTCGCCGAGTTCCATCCGCTGGCAGCGAAGAGTCCGGGCCCACCCCTGGACGTCGCCGACGATCGCCAGGGGCGAGGTGAGCATGATGAATTCCACACCTTCCTCGCGAGCGTGGTGGATTTCCTCGGCGCGGGCTGGCATCTCCGCATCGCTGCGCCGGTAGACGAGCATGGCACGTTCGGCGCCGAGCCGGCGGGCCGTGCGGACGCAGTCCATGGCCGTGTTGCCGCCACCGATGACTGCCACCTGGCGCCCACGCAGGATCGGCGTCCGCGAAGCCGCGTCGAGACCGGCCCCCATGAGGTTGACCCGGGTGAGGTACTCGTTGGCGGCGTAAACCCCCTTGAGGTTTTCCCCGTGAATTCCCAGCATCACCGGCAATCCGGCGCCGTTGGCGATGAAGACGGCGTCGAATTCCGCGCGAAGCTGTGAGAGGGTCAGTGTCTTGCCGATGATGACGTTGCACTCGATGATTACCCCGGAGCGCACCAGTCGGGCCACCTCGCTGTCAATGATCCGCTTGGGGAGGCGGAACTCGGGGATGCCGTAGCGGAGAACGCCGCCGGTATCGTGCAGGGCTTCAAAGATGATGACCTCGTGGCCGAGACGAGTCAATTCTCCAGCCGCGGTCAGGCCGGCAGGGCCGCAACCGACGACCGCCACTCTCTTGCCTGAAGCTTGGGAGGCGGGTTCCTCGGTAACGAGTCGGTCGGAATGAGCCATTGCCCAGTCGGCGACGAAACGCTCGAGATAGCCGATGGCAACCGGTTCGCCTCTAACGCCGCGTACGCAGTGCGCTTCACATTGAACTTCCTGCGGGCAAACCCGGCCGCAGACCGCCGGCAGGGCATTGTCATTCTGTAGGATCACCGCCGCGCCAGCGACATTCCCGTCGGCAAGGGCGGTGACGAACTCGGGGATCGAGACGTTCACCGGGCATCCTTCGACGCACTTGCGGCTTTTGCACTGCAGGCAGCGTCGAGCCTCCCGGATAGCCTCGGCTTCAGTGAGTCCCAGGTTTACCTCGGCGAAGTTGCGGCTGCGTGCGCCGGCATCTTGAGCGGGCATGTGCACCCGTTCGATCGTCATGCGCTCCTTTAACGTCAGATCGTTGCTCAATGGAATCTCCTTGGCTCCGTTTTAGGTTATATTGGCCAGATATGTCCTATACGACCTATGGGACTCATGGGACCTGTGGGACACCGTCAGGCACGTTAACCGAGCCCTGCCCGGCAGCACTCGTGCTCACGATACATGGTGAGCCGGTCGGCAAGCGAAGCGAAATTGACCAGGTGGCCGTCGAACTCAGGCCCGTCGACGCAGGCAAATTTCGATTCACCGCCGACCTCGACGCGGCAGCCGCCACACATTCCGGTGCCGTCGATCATGATCGGATTGAGGCTGACGATGGTCTTGATGCCGGCCGGACGGGTGAGTTCGGCCACGGCCCGCATCATCGGCACCGGTCCGACGGCGAAGACCGCTGCCGGGCGGCGGGCGGGGTCGTCGATCATTTCGGCCAGTTCAGCGGTGACGAAACCCTGACGTCCGCAGCTGCCGTCCTCGGTGGTGATCCTGACCGCAGCGGAGAAGGCGGCCAGTTCGTCGGCGAGGATGATGTACGGCGCGGAGCGACCGCCGATGATCGTGGTAACCTCGTTGCCGATCTGCGCCAGGGCCTTGGCCATGGGATAGAGGACAGCGGTGCCGACGCCGCCGCCAACGCAGGTGACGCGTCCCCAGTGTTCCATTTCAGTCGCCATGCCGAGGGGCCCGGCCACGTCGCGCAGGACGCCTCCGGCCGGCACCGCAACGATGCGGCGGGTCGAGGCGCCGATCGCCTGGATGAAGAGGGTGATCGTTCCTGCCTGCGGGTCGGCATCGCCGATGGTCAGCGGGATGCGTTCCTCGTCGGTCGCGGCGCGGACGATGACGAACTGACCCGCCTGGCGGGCGGCGGCAATCCGCGGGGCGCGAATGACCATGCGGTGCAGGCTGGGGGCGAGAGTATCGTTGCGGATAACTTCGAACATTGGCATGCCATCCTGTCTCGGGGTATGGAAATTTTCGGAGCCGGTCGGTACGCTTCGACCGGGCGGACTCTCCCTGGGTGTATGGAGCGAAGGTTGTGCCAATTCCGTAGAATCCGGTGGAAAGCCTGCGATTGTGGTCTGGTGCTGACCGGCGCAGGGCTAATTATGTCACTCAGGTTTGATGATAAGCGCCAGGATGGACCACTGTGAGCCACAATTGAACGATCCCCGGAATGTCCTGCGGTCCTGCGGCGGGCCGCCACATTTTTATCTTCTTTTAAAGTTCCTTGTCATCGCCGCCCCCCTCTGCTAGACTTGCGCCCCATGGATACCCGAACGATTACCAAGCGTTGTCATCTCTTTGCCGGGGTTACCGACGAGGATCTCGACTACCTCGCCCGTGTCGGCAAACTGCGTGAACACGAAAAGAACGAAGTCCTCTTCTCCGACGGCGAGAAGGCCCTGGGTTTTTATGTCGTCGGCGCCGGCAAGGTGAAGATCTACAAGCTCTCTCCCGAGGGGAAGGAGCGTATCCTGCACATCGTACATCCGGGCGGAACCTTTGCCGAGGCGGCCATCTTCGGCAATGGCCTCTATCCCGCCTACGCCGAGCCGCTGGAGAAGTCCCTGCTTGTATTCTTCCCGAAAAACGAGTTTCTCAACCTGCTGCACGACCACTCGCAAATCGCCATCAACATGATCGGCGGGCTTTCCCGTTTTCTGCGCCAGTTCGCCACCCAGATCGAGGAGCTCACCTTCAAGGATGTCCCCGCCCGCCTCGCGCGCTACCTGCTCGATCTGGCCGGCGACGAGGCCGAATGCGTCGAGTTGCCCATCTCCAAGACCCAGCTCGCCTCCAATCTGGGTACGGTGAGCGAGACCCTTTCCCGGACCTTCCGCAAGCTCGCCGACGATGCGATCATCGAGGTGCGCGGCAAGATTATCGAGATTCTCGATCGCGATCGCCTTGAGGACCTGGCGGAGAAATACCGCGAATAGCCTTTCTCTTGCTGCCACCCGGCCCTGTTTCAGGGCCGTTTTTTTATCCGCCGGCTTGACTATGGTCAAAGCGTTTCGGCAGTCGGTGTTGTAGATTTGGCCATCGCCCGATTCAAGGAGGTTGCCATGTTCGACAGATTCCGTCGTCTGCTGGAGTGCAATCTGTTCAAAGCCGTTTTGCTGCTTGTTTTTCTCTGGCTCTCGGGAAGTATCCGTCCGTCTTGAATCCAACCGTTTTGGAGAGTCATCTTCCATGCCCCGGGTTTGCCTACGCCCAAGCTTCCCGGTACATTGCGGTCCACTCCAAGTTTGTCGGAATTGATTTCTGTCAAGGATTGGCGGCACGACTCTGCCTATACTCTTCAACATGACAATGACGAAAGATCAGACAGGATTACGATTGAGTCTGCGGGAAGGCAAGGACCTCCGGGTTCTTGCCCTGTTCACAGCCGTGTATTGCCGGTCATGCCATGATGCTGAAAAGGCTGCCGTGGAGGTTGAAGATCCAGCGTTGCAAGGCCTGGGCATGGAGCGTTTTCATCTCTGCGAGGACTGTCGGGAGTTTCTCG
>DATBML010000290.1:0-5762 GCA_036554885.1 Desulfuromonadales bacterium | reverse complement strand
CCTCCACCCGGTTCAGGTTGATGCGGGTGCCGATCAGCTCCTCCATCCACATCCGCCCGCCGCCGGCGCCGCAGCAGAAGGACCGCTCGCCGTGACGCTCCAGTTCGACCGGCGCCGCGCCGGTCGCCAGGGCGATCGCCTGGCGCGGCTCCTGGTAGACGCCGTTGTGGCGGCCGAGGTAGCAGGAGTCGTGAAACACGATTTTCCCGAGGTCGTCGACCTGGCGGTCGAGCTTGAGCCGGCCGGAACTGAGCAGCTCCTGCAGCAGCTCGCCGTGATGAATCACCTGCAGCTCCAGCCCGTACTGGCGGTAGTCGTTCTTCAGCGTGGAGAAGCAATGCGGGCACTGGGTGATCACCTTGGTCACCCCTTTTGCTTTGAACAGCTCGACGTTCTCCCTGGCCATGCGGTCGAAAACGTACTCGTTGCCGAGTCGCCGCAGACTGTCGCCACAACACTTCTCCTCCTTGCCGAGGACCCCCCAGGAGACGCCGGCGGCATCGAGCAGGGTGGCCAGCGCCACACTGACCTGCTTCTGGCGTGAGTCGAAGGCACCGGCGCAGCCGACGTAGAAGAGGTACTCGGTCACCCCCGCCTCGAACGGCTTGACTTCCATTTGGGCGCACCACTTGGTCCGTTCGGACGGGGCGATCCCCCAGGGATTGGAGCGCTGCTCCATGTTCTCGAAGAGGTTGAGCAGTTCCTCGGGGAACCGCGCCTCGTTCTCCACCAGGTGGCGACGCATCTTGACGATCTTCGGCATCTGCTCGATGAAGACCGGGCAGGCCTGCAGACAGGCGCCGCAGGTGGTGCATGACCAGATCGTCTCCTCGGTATTGGTCGCCTCTCCCTCCGGGCCGATCAGCGGCATGGACGGCTTGTCACCGTTCGCCAGCCGCTCGGCATTGGCCAGCAGGTTGGCCTTGAGGGTGTGGATTACCTGACGGGGGTTCAGCGGCTTGCCGGTAGCGGTAGCCGGGCAGGCGTCCTGGCAACGGCCGCACTCGGTGCAGGTGTAGCCGTCGAAGAGGTCCTTCCAGGTGAAGTCGTTGACGGCGGCGGCGCCGTAGCTCGCTCCCGCTGTGAATTCTTCGCGCGGCTGGGTGTTGGGCCGGCCCAGGTTCTGCAGGAAACAGTTGGGGATGGCGGTCAAAATGTGCATGTGCTTGCTGCGCGGCAGGTAGTTGAGGAAGGCGAGCAGCACCAGGGCATGCACCCACCAACAGGCGAGGCCGAAGGACTGCAGCGATGCCGGCGCCAGATCGGCAAGTTGTCGTGCGAAGAAGGCGGAGACCGGCATCCAGGCCGCCGCGGCGGCCGGCTCCTCGCCGAGGGCGAGCTTCGCCCCGTGCAGCCCGAAGTAGGCAAGCATCAGCACCGCGATGGCGGTGAGAATCATCAGCGCCTCATGGCTGCGCGCCCGTATGTAGGCGGTGGAGAGATAGTCCGGCGGGAAGAACAGGCGCCGCGCCAGGGCGAGGACGACGCTCGCCAGGGCGAGCAGGGAAACAGCGTCGAAGGCCGCCAGCAGCCCGTGGTGCAGGGCATCTGGGAGCTGCCCCAGGTTCGCCTCGGGGAAGACGCCGGCGAGGAGGAACTCGCCGTTGGCCAGCACCAGCACCATGAAAGCCCAGAAAAGAACGAAGTGGTTGATCCCGAAGGGGCGTGTCACCACCCGCTTCTGGCCGAAGGCATAGAGCAGCATGTCCCACAGGCGCAGCCCGGGGTTGTCGGTGCGGTTCTCGGGGCGGCCCAGTGCAACCAGGCGCAGGCGGCTGTAGCAGCTCCAGGAGAAGAAAATGAGCGAGGCGATCAGAATCGGCGCGAAGACGGCGGGATGGGGCTGCATGGATAACCTCAAAAAGGCAAAGGGAAAAGGCCGGCTAAGGGATGAGGGTAAAAGGCCAAAGGAATAAATCCATTTCCTTGGCCTTTTGCCCTCAGCTGGCTTTCCGCTGTTGTTTGAGTTCGCGAATCCGGGCGGTAATCGCCGGCACCACCTTGAACAGATCGCCGACGATGCCGTAGTGGGCAACCTCGAAGATCGGCGCTTCCTTGTCGCGGTTGATGGCGATGATCAGATCCGAATCCTGCATCCCGACCAGGTGCTGGATGGCGCCGGAGATGCCGCAGGCGATGTAGATCTTGGGGCGCACCGTCTTGCCGGTCTGCCCGACCTGCCGCTCGTGCGGCATCCAGCCGGCATCGACGGCCGAGCGCGAGGCGCCGACCACGCCGCCGAGTTCGTCGGCGAGTTCCTGCAGCAGGGCGAAGTTGGCCGGCCCCATCATGCCGCGGCCGCCGGAGATGATGAACTCGGCGCCGGCGACGTCGACCTGGTGCTTTCCCTTGCGGTCGTCGATGATCTCCAGTACCTTGACAAGAACATCCTCCTCGCGCACGGCGACGCTCTCGCGGACGATCTCGCCCGCAACCCCTTCGCGCCGCTCCGGCATCTGCATCACGTGCGGGCGCACCGTGGCCATCTGCGGGCGGTACTTGTCGCACATGATGGTGGCCATGATGTTGCCGCCGAAGGCGGGGCGGGTCTGCATCAGGTTGCGCTTCTCGTCGATGGCCAGACCCGTGCAGTCGGCGGTGAGGCCGGTGGCCAGGACCGTTGCCACGGCTCCGGCCAGGTCGCGACCGAGGCCGGTGGCCCCCATCAGGATGACCTCAGGCTTGTATTTCTCGACCAGGGCGCAGACCGCCTTAAGGTACGGCTCGGTGCGGTAGAAGCGGAAGACCGGCGCGTCGACCAGGTAGGCCTTCTGCGCCCCGAAGGCAAAGGCCTCGCGGCAGAGCGGCTCGACGTTCTCGCCGATGACCACGGCGCACAGTTCGACGCCGAGCGCCGCGGCCAGCTCCGCCCCCTTGCCGAGCAGCTCCCAGGAGACCTTGGCCACCTCCCCCTCGGTCTGTTCGATAAAGACCCACACCCCACGGTAGCCGGCGAGTTTACTGGCCAGGGTGGCGGCCTCTTCGTCGATTTCTTCGGCCGGTTCGGCCTGCTTCAACAGCTCATCGAGGATCTTTTGCTCCTCGGGGGTGAAGAACATCTCGATTGCTTGAGCCGGGCAGACCTTGACGCATTTGACGCAGCCGATGCACTTCTCGGCGATGATGATTGGCTCGCCCGCCTCGTTCATCTCGACGGCGTCGACCGGGCAGGCGCTCTGACACCTCGCCCCGCAGGCGATGCACATTCCCTCGAGCAGGCAGGCCTTGCCGCGGGGGCGCTTGGGTTTCTTCGGTTCGGTCATGGACGGTTCCCTGGGGCGACGGTCGCGCCCTGATTTTAAATCATATAAAGAGCCGACGCCTTCAGACCGTCAGCAGATCCTTGGCCAGCAGCTTGTCGATCAGCAGCCGCGCCGTTCCTTCCGGGTCGTTCACCCCGTCGCCGATGATCTCCCCCTGCTCCCGCTCGGGGGAGAAGATGCGGCTGACCCAGGTGGGGGAACCCTTCAGGCCGACGCCGTTGACGTCAAGCTTGAGCACTTCGTTGTTCCATACCTGCACCTGCGCCCCGGCGGCGGCCAAGCGCTTCGGCACGGTGGGATAGCGCGGGCGGTTGAGTTCGCGCACCACTGTGATCACTACCGGCAACGGTGCCTCGACGATCTCGTGCCGCCCCTCCAGCTTGCGCCGCACCCGGATGGTCTTCTTCTCCAGGTCGAGCTGCTCGATGCGGTCGACCAGGGTGAGCTGGGTGAAGCCGAGGCGGGTGGCAATGCCGGGTCCGACCTGGGCGGTGTCGCCGTCGATGGTCTGCTTGCCGCAGAAGACGATTCCCACCTCCTCCTGCCCGGCCAGGCGCCGGATCGCTTCGGCGAGCACGTTGCTGGTCGCCAAGGTGTCGGCGCCGCCGAAGCAGCGGTCGGAGAGGAGAATCGCCTCGTCGACCCCCTGGGCGAGCGCCTTGCGCAGCGTCGCCTCGGCGTTGGGGGGGCCCATCGAAAGGGCGACCGAGCGTAGGCCGAAGCGGTCCTTGAGCCGCAGCGACTCTTCCAGGGCATGGGTGTCGTAGGGATTGACGATGAAGGGAATCCCTTCGCGCACCAGTGTGTTGGTTATCGGATCGATCTGGACCTGGGTGGTATCCGGGACCTGTTTGACGCAGGCGATGACGAGCATTGCAGCTGTTCCTCTCGACGCTTTTCCCCGCTCAGTAATAGCCCAGACGGCTGAACTTTCGCAGGCTGTAGTTGCTGATGATCTTCGAATGCAGGCAGCCGATTCGAGGGCAGATGCCGATGCAGTTGGCGAAATCCTTTTTCGGCCGGGTGAACAGGGCGACGAGATTGGCCCCGCACTCGCACCGGTCGTAAGGCGGAAACACTTCGCTGCAGGTCGGGCAGCCGATCTCGATGATTGCTCCTTCCACCCGTTTGAAATTGAAAAATGTGCGGCTAAGGTCGCCGATGATGGGGCTCAGCGACAGCTGTCCAACTTGGCGCTCGTCCCTGAGTTGCACGGTAATGCCGTTGAAGCCTCGGAATGTGGCCAGATCATTGATCAGGTTGTGCCCGTTCGGGCAATAGGCCTCAGTGACCACCTGAAATTCCTCCAGCTCCAAGGGCTTGCCCTTGGTCAGCTCCTGGTGGGTCAGATGCAGCGTCCGGCATCTCAGCTGTACGTCAATCTCAATTGGTTTTTTCGGGCTTCGTCCCATATCCAAAGACCTCCCGCGCTCCCGGTTCCGGACTCTCTCGCTCGCATTAAAAACACACTTAAATGATAAAATGATGGATAAAGTTTAACATTGTTAATTTCCCTAGCCAACAAAATATTTATAATACAATTAGTTGTATTATGGATTTTATTTTCGATAAAAATTAACACATGTCGCGTTAATTTTGTAACCGTGCCATTCCGTCAGGGAAACCGCAGGTAAGCTTCATCGGCTGGGGCCGAAGAGCTAAACGTTTTTGAACTATTCTTTAAAATTATATTAAAGAGGCCCGAGGCATTTGCGACCGCCCCGGGCCTCTTTTTCGGTAGAGGGCTCGGATGTTCAGAACCCTTTTTTATCGGCAGGGCTGTGCCCCTGCCAATCGGAATTGAATGATAGATGAAATGGATGGAGGTGCCAATGGCCTCGATTGGTGTCCTGGCGGTCAGGGGAGATGACCGTAGATTTCCGGCCGCCGGTCCCGGAAGCAGGGGATCTGAAATCGATAGGTGGCCATCTCCTCGAAGTCGAAGAGGGCGGTGAGTTCGGTTTCGGTCTCGCCGCCCTCGGCGAGGATGTCGCCGCGGGGCGAGATCAGCAGGCTCATGCCGAAGAAGTCGAGCTTCCCCTGGGGACCGCAGCAGTTGGCGGCGGCCACGAACAGCTGGTTTTCGATCGCCCGCGCCCGCAGCAGGGTGCGCCAGTGCTCCTGCCGCGGCTTCGGCCACTCGGCGGGCAGGCAGAGGATTTCCGCCCCATCAAGGGCCAGCTTGCGGAAGAGTTCGGGAAAGCGCAGATCGTAGCAGATGGCGACGCCGAGGCGGCCCACCGAGGTGGGAACGACCAGGGTGCGATCACCGGCACCGAGAAAACGATCCTCGCCCATGGTCGAGAAGAGATGGAGCTTGCGGTAGCTGCCGGCGACCTCGCCGCGGTCGATGACCCAGGCGGTGTTGTAGATGGTGCCGCCCTCCTTCTCCGCGAGGCTCCCCACCACCACCATCTCCAGTTCGGCGGTGAGCTGGCGGAGGGCGGAGATCACCCGCGGCGTCTCTTCGGCCAGGGCGGCCAGGCGCTTGTAGTCGTA
>DATBML010000206.1:0-5776 GCA_036554885.1 Desulfuromonadales bacterium | reverse complement strand
GGCAACCGTTTTCCGGAAGAAGTCGCGGTCGGAGTAATTCCATTCCCACATCGGCGGCTCTACCTCGGTGCCGGCCAGCAGCCTCCCCGCAAGGGAGAAAAGATAGAGGCCGTTGTCGAACAGCAGCGCCGTATCCTTTTCCTCGGCGATGAGTTCCTGGGCCTTCCCCGGCCTGGCAAGGTGCTCCGGCCCGATCTGCGCCGCCACGCTGACCAGCTGCGACTGTACCAGGGCGATTTTGTCGTCAAGATGGAAGGCGGTTTCGGAAACCAGCGTGAACTGGGCGTCGGAGATGGCCTTCTTGAACTGGCGGACGAAGTAGGCATGAATGAAGAAGCCCAGACCCGCAAGGACCACAATCATCAACACGGAGACGATCAACGAGATTTTTACGTTCAGGTCGAGGCGGGTCATTCGAGTCGGCGTCCCTCCTGCAGCAGCGCGGCGAACGCCTCGGCCGGCAGCGGTTTGCTGAAGTAATACCCCTGAAATCTGTCGCAGTTGCATTGGCGCAGAAAATCGAGCTGCTCCTTCGTTTCGACTCCCTCGGCAACGGCAACCAGGCCGAGGCTGTGGGCAATGGCGACAACGCTGGTGGCCACCGCGGCGGCGCTCGCGTCGGTGGTGACATCGGTGATGAACGAGCGGTCGATCTTCAGGCAGCCGACCGGGAAGCGCCGCAGGTAGTTGAGGCTCGAGTAGCCGGTACCGAAGTCGTCGAGACAGAGCCCGACGCCGAGTTCCCTGAACCGGCGCATGGTGTCGGCGGCACCCGCCGGGTCTTTCATGATCAGACTCTCGGTCACTTCGAGGGACAGCCAGTGTGGCTCCAGACCTGTTTCCCGCAGGGTACGCTGCACCGTTTCGACCAGATCCGTCTCCCGGAACTGGCGGGCGGAGAGATTGACCGCCACGAAGATGGGGGGCAGGCCTTCCCGCTGCCATTGCCGGTTCTGGCTGCAGGCCGTGCGCAGCACCCAGTCGCCGAGCGTCACGATCAGCCCGGTTTCCTCGGCCAGGGGGATGAATGCCCCGGGGAGGATCATCCCCTTCTCCGGATGCTGCCAGCGCACCAGAGCCTCGCAACCGGTGATCCGGCCGGAAACGATATCGATCTTCGGCTGGTAGTGGAGAAGGAACTCCTGCCGCTCCAGGGCGCGGCGCAGGTCGGCTTCGAGGTCGAGGGTCTCCATGATGCGCAGGTTCATCTCGGGGGAGAAGAAGCGGAACGTGTTCCTGCCCTCCTCCTTGGCGCGGTACATGGCGATGTCGGCATGACGGATCAGGCTCTCGCCATCCTGTCCGTCGGCGGGATAGAGGCTGATGCCGATGCTGGCGGTGACGTGGATTTCGCGCCCGGCGACCGTGAACGGCCGGGCCAGGGTGTTCTGGATCTTCTTCACCACCAGCCCCACATCCCCGGCTTCGGCCACCTCGGCCAGGGCGATGACAAACTCGTCGCCGCCGAGCCTGGCTACCGTGTCGGCGGCGCGCACGCATCCTGCCAGGCGCTCGGCCACCTGCTGCAGCAGCAGATCGCCCTGGCCGTGGCCGAGACTGTCGTTGACGATCTTGAAGCGGTCGAGATCGAGCAGCACGACCGCCACCAACCGCTGCGAGCGATCAGCATAGACCAGGCTCTGCTGCAGGCGGTCGGCCAGCAGGTTGCGGTTGGCCAGGTCAGTCAGCGGGTCGTAGTTGGCCTGGTGTTCCAGCTGCTCCTCGTAGCGCTTGTGCTCGGTAATGTCGTCGACGATGCCGACGAAATGAGTCAGCCGGCCGGCGGAATCGCGCACCGGCGCCACCGACAGCTCGTTCCAGAAGAGGCTGCCGTCCCGGCGGTAGTTGCGCACCACTATCTCGACCTCGAGTCCGAGGCGCACCGACTCGCGGACATCGATCAGCCCCTTTTGATCGCGGTCCGCGCCGGAGAGGAAGCGCGGATTTCGGCCAAGCACCTCGTCGGCTCCATAGCCGGTGATGCGCTCAAAGGCCGGGTTTACATAGAGGATCGGCGTCTCGGGGCTGGCGGCGTCGCAGATCATGATGCCATTGCTGCTCGCCTCGATCGCCCGGTTGCGAAGCCGCAGCGACTCCTCGGCCTGCCGCCGGGCGGCGGCGGTGCGCAGGGAGACGATGCCGTAGGCGAGATCCTCGGCCAGTTCGGAGAGCAGCTTGACCTCCTCCTGGTCAAAAGCCTCGGCGTCCGCGCTGCAGATGGTCAGCGCGCCGAGGTTCTCCTCTCCGGAGCGCAGCGGCAGGGAGATCACAGCCGAAATGTCGAGGTCGTCAATTACCGCCTGCAGATGGGGAAACCGGGGATCCGTTCCTGGCTGCCGGCTCACCACGGTTTCCCCCTCGCGGATCGCCAGGGCGGTGGGACCCCGCCCGTGCTCGTTGTCGCCCCAGCTTAACCGCAGCGTTCGCAGATAGTCGCCACCCACCCCGGCGGAAGCGGCCACTTCGATCGTCCGGTTCGCGTCCCGGCAGGGGAAACCGACCCAGGCGAGGAGATAGCCGCCGAGGGTGACGAGGATGTCGCAGACCCCGTTCAGCAGCGCCTTTTCGTCGGTCGCCCGCACCAGCGTCTCGTTGCAGCAGGAAAGCACCTTGAGCGTCCGGTTGAGGCGAAGCAGGCTTTCCTCCGCCCGACGCTCTGCAGTGATGTCCCGCACCATGGCCAACAACCCGATCAGCCGCCCGGCTTCGTTCCGCAGGGGAGTATCGTGCCACTCGCAGAGGATCGTGCGGCCGTCGCGGGTCAGATTCTCGTTGACACCCCGAAGCGTTTCGTCTCTCTCCACCAGCCCCTGTAAAAACGACTCGACAAACGGCCTGGCCGATTCCGGCACGAGCAGTTCGAAGGGGGAACGGCCGATGAGTTCCGCCCGGGAGAAGCCGAAAATCCGCTCCGCAGCAGGATTCACCTCGCGGATGATGAAGTCGTGGTCGATGACGATGCAGCCGAAAGGCATCCGCTCGAACTGCAACTGAAGTCGGCTCAGGAGCGAATCACAGGCTCTGGCCAGGCGGCTCCTTTCCTCTTCCACCTGCTTGCGCCCGGAGATGTCCCGGGCGATGCCGAAAAGACCGATAATTTTGCCGGCCTCATCATGGATCGGTCCCTTGGTGGTGAGCATGGTGAGAGTCTCGCCGGTGGCTTTGGTCACCGACTCCTCGAAGGTGATCGGCTCTCCGGTGGAGATGACGCGCAGGTCGACTTCACTGAAGGCGGTCGCCTCCGCCGCCGGGAAGAGCGCCCGGTCATCCAGGCCTACGGCCTCCTCGGGAGGCTTGCCCATGATGGCGGCCGTGGCATGGTTGACCAGGAGATAACGGCCACCGGCGTCCTTGGCGAACACCGCATCGGTGGTTCCCTGGACAATGGCCCGCAACAGGGCTTCGCTCTGTCGAAGCGCCTCCTCGCTGGCCACGCGGGCGGCGAGGGCACGACGAATGAGCAGATAGAGCAGAGCCGCGGTGACTGCAACGAAGAGCCACCCCTTTGCGGTCTGCAGCCACTGGAGGCTGTCCTGATCGGCGGTGAGTCGCAGCAGCGACCAGTCGGAAACGGCGATCCAGACGAGCGCCACCACGGCATAAATGAGAGATATCCGCCGGGCCGTGCCGCCGACCGAGGGTGATCGCCTGTTTTCTTCAGTCTTCATCTCATCCCCCACTCCTCGTTGTTGCCGCCCGGACGCCGCAGCAATGAATTCCTCGTCACCTTGGACAAACCCGAAACCTCGGTGAATTTACAAAGTCTACCAACTTTTATTTCATTTGTCCGGTCATTCCGTCCTCGCCGCCCAACCGAAAGTACAATCTTCTCGCCCCTTTGACAAAGGCCGGCCAATGGCCCTATACTCTCCGAGTACTTTATCTACACACATTCGGAGAATCACATGGACTCAGCCGTCGTTTCCCGCCTCGCCCTGCTTTCGCAGAAGATCCGCAGCTATGGCAAGGAGAACATCGAAGACATCCTGCACGTGGCGCTGGAGGCGGTCAATCTCGTCACCCACATGAACCGCTGCCGCATCTACCTGGAGGACCTCACCAGCGGCAGCCTCGCCTGCGCCGCCGTCACCGGCCTGCAGGCCAAGGCCATCCGCGAGCAGGCATTTCCGATCAATACCACCGATTTTCTCGTCTCCCGCGTCTATGTCACCCAGGAGGAGGCCCAGGTGGAGGATATGGCGACCTTCCCCAGCGCCTTTGCCCGGCAGCTGGCCGAGCGCTTCGCCATCCGCGCCAGCTACCACCTGCCGCTGCTGCACCTGGGCCGCTCGGTGGGGGTGCTCTGCATCGACAGCAGCCGCAAGGGGCAGCTGCCGGGCGAGACCCAGCGGCGGGCCATCAAGGGCTTCTTCGACGAGGTGGTGCCGGTCATCGACCAGGCCCGCCAGTATCACCAGCAGATCGTGCTGGCCCGGCGGGTCGACGAGGCGAAGAAAAAGGAGGCGGCCTTCACCATGGTCAAGTCGGCGGTGCGGCTGATCGACAAGCTCTCGCTGGCCTCGGTGCTGGTTCCCTCGCCGTTGGCGCCGGGGGCGGGCGAGGAAGGGCTGCAGGTGCTCGCCTCCTACTCCAAGGAGCGCGAGGCGAGGCTGCTCTACGAGGACGAGAAGCTGATCAGCCTGGGGCCGGGCAAGTCGCTGCTGTCGCGCTACATCAACAGCGCCGGCATCATCGTCGACGACACCCTGCTCTCCCCCCTCTATTTTCCCGACCTCCCCTCCGAGCCCCTGCTGCAGAAGCGCTACCTCACCGAGGAGCTTGGGATGAAGTCGCTCTACGTGGTGCCAAGGTACGAGCCGCGCAGCCGGCGGGTGATCTGCCTGGTCAACTACTTCACCCGCGAGGCCTACCACTTCAGCGACTTCGAAAAGGGACTGCTCGAAGCGCACGCCGAGATGGCGCAGCGGGTCATCCAGGAGATCGGCGAGGAGCACATGGAGATCCAGGTGCTGGCCGAGATCAACGACCTGCTGCAGGAGAAGTTCGAGGGATCGCAGACCTTTCTCTCACGCATTCTCTCGAAGGCGGCCGAACTGATCGGCGCCGACACCGGCAGCATCGCCCTGGTGCGCGAGCAGGAGGGCGAGAAGTGGCTGGTGGTGGAGGAGTCGGACGGCCGGCTGGTGGGCGCGAAAAGCAAGGAGTGGCTGAAGAAGAACATCCCGCCGATCCGTGTCGGCGGCCACAAGCTGCCGCCGGAGGAACGCAGCCTGACCGGCTACGTGGCCTTCTCCGGGCGACCTTACCTGGTGGCGGATACCGCCGAGGAGAAACGCACGGGCGGCTTTTACCGGGAGATCACCGAGGTGATCAAGAGCGAGATCGCCGTCCCCGTCGTCTGCGACGACCAGGTGATCGCCGTCATCTGCCTCGACAGCCTGCGTCCCTGGCACTTCACCGACGAGCACAAACGCATTTTGCTGATCATCGAACGGATGATCGCCCGCCACCTCTCGGATCTGCTGCGCATCGAGAAGCTGACGACCGAGGTCAACCGGCTGCGCAGCGATGTCGGCTACAAGGACCCGAAAATCTCCTCCTACAAGCTGGGCAACATCATCGGCAACTCGGCCAAGGCCAGCGAAGTGGTCGGCTTCATCCACCGCATCACCCCGCCGATCTTCAACCGCATCGCCATGTGGACCCAGCGCGACCTGCAGGAGGCGACCCTGGGCCTGCCGTCCATTCTCATCACCGGCGACACCGGCAGCGGCAAGGAGTTCCTCTTCAACAACATCTTCTCCCGCCTCAACGA
>DATBML010000136.1:0-5051 GCA_036554885.1 Desulfuromonadales bacterium | reverse complement strand
GGAGCCTTACCAGATAGGTTTTCTCCACCTCATGCCGCGGATGTGCCAGACGGTGAGTCAGCTCACCGTCATTGGTCAGCAGCAGCAGGCCTTCGGTCGTCAGATCGAGACGGCCGACCGGATGGAGACGGGCGGGGACATCCCTGACCAGATCGGTCACTACCTGCCGCCCTTCGGGATCGCTCAGAGTCGTGACGTAGCCGACCGGCTTGTTGAGAAGCACATAATATTTACGTTCGACAATCAGCAAGGGGTGTCCGTCGACCTCGATCCGGTCGCTTGCCGGATCGGCGCTGACACCCAAGGCGGCGGGTTCGCCGTTGACGGTCACACGACCGGCGCTGATCCAGCGTTCCGCCTCCCGGCGCGAAGCCAGTCCGGCGGCGGCGATCAACTTTTGCAGACGTTCCTTCATCTACATGATCTTCCAAAATAAAAGCCGGGACTTTTCCCGGCTCTGACTGCAGTCATAGGTTCAGGCCTCATCACCGGATTCCGCGAGGGGGTATTCGCCCGAGGCCAGGCCCACTTCGCCATCGGGCACCTCTGGGATGATTTCACTGAACTCCTTGAGGGTCGGCAGGGCCGTCAGGTCGCGCAGCCCGAACAGTTCGAGAAATTCGCGGGTAGTACCGTAGATCATCGGCCGGCCGGCAATATCCTTCTTGCCGAGTATTCGCACCAGGTGCCGGTCGAGCAGGGTTTTGACGACCCCGCCCGAGTCGACCCCTCGCAGGTACTCGATCTCGGCACGGGTAATCGGCTGCCGGTAGGCGATGATGGCCAGGGTTTCGAGCGCCGCCCGGGAGAAGCGAAACGGACGGCTTTTGTTCAGACGCCGCACCCAGTCGACGTGCTCGGCACGCGTGCGGAACTGGAAACCACCGGCGACCTCATCCAGGACAAATCCGCGCCTGGCCTGCCGGTACTCGGTCTCGAGTTCCCGCAATATCTGCACGACCCTCCCCCGCTCCACCTCAATCACTTCGGCAATCCGTTCCGGCCGCAATGGGGTATCGGAAACGAAAACCAGACTCTCTACAATCGCCTTGAGCTCAGACGTATCCAAAGGAATCCTCTTCGACCTGCAGAGATGCCGCTTCCTCAACGGGAACGGCGGGATAGAGCCAGATCGCCCCGAAACGGCTGTTTTGCATCAGCCGGACCAGTTTCAGCCGTACCAGTTCGAGCATGGCGAGAAAGGTGACGACGACCTCGCTGCGATCCGGTCGGCCGGTAAACAGCTCACGGAAGGAGAGGCTCTCACGGCTCTCCAGAAGGGTCAGGATCCCACTAACTCTATCGGTCACCGACAATTGGTCGGCATCGATCTCGTGAAAGCTTTCCGGCGGCGCCTCCCGCAGAATCGAGCGAAAGGCTTCGACCAGATCGTACAGTCCGACCGCTTCGAATCCGCTCTCCTCTGGCTCGGCGAGGTCAGGGGATGGGAACCTGCGGGCGTAAACCTCTCGACCGAGCAAAGGCATGGAATCGAGGGAAACAGCGGCATCCTTGTACCTCTGATATTCCAGCAATCGTCGCACCAGCTCAGCCCGCGGGTCCTCCTCTTCCTCCTCCGGTTCGTCCTCCTGGGCCTGCGGCAACAGAAGACGGGATTTGATATGGAGCAAGGTGGCAGCCATGAGCAAAAATTCGCCGGCCACATCCAGATTCAGATTTTTCATGGCATCGATGTAAGCCAGGTACTGTGCCGTGATATCGGCAATGGGGATGTTGTAGATATCCATCTCATTTTTCTTGATGAGATGAAGAAGCAGATCGAGCGGCCCCTCGAAATTTTCTATACGGATCTCGTATGACATGAATAAAAGGCGACTCTCAGGTTCGCAGGAAATTTAACACTTGGAAGACGACAGCGGAATCCTTACCGGCAAGCACTTGAACACACAGAGAAACGAGGGGTTGCAGAACCCTTGGCCAGACAGGCGTATAAAATATGAAGAACAAAATAATAATGAATCCGAAATACTCGAGCCGGTTGAAAAAATCGCTATATCGGTCCGGAAGAAGGGCACTCAGAATCCGCCCCCCATCGAGTGGCGGTATGGGTATCAGATTGAAGATGCCGAGAATAACGTTGATATAAAGGCTGAAGGCTGCCATTAACGACAACGGATCGAGGAAGTTGCCGAATTCGCCAAGGTTCGAAGTAGTTCGCAGTACAATGAAAAACCGCATCAGCAATGCGGAAAAAGCCGCCAGGCACAGATTGGTTGCAGGCCCGGCCAGGGCGACCCAGATCATATCTCTTTTCGGATTTCGTAAATTCCGGCTATTGACCGGAACGGGGCGTGCCCAACCGAATTTGAAGACGATCAGCGCCAGCGTACCGATGGGATCGAGATGCTTGAGGGGATTCAGGGTCAACCGACCGAGCAGACGTGCAGTCGGGTCACCGAATCGGTCGGCAACATAACCGTGCGCGACCTCATGCAAAGTCACCGCCAGCAGAGCAGGTACCAGCATGATTGAAATTTTGGCGACAAACTGTTCCATGCCATGGGACCTGACGGGGAAAATAAGGCTTTTGTAGCAGATGGCAGAAGGCAAGTCAACGGACGAGCCCCGCACGAGGCCCGCCGTGGCAGAAACTATCGCTTGCCGGCGGTGCGTTCTGGTTCTGCCCGAAGAAATCGGCGCCGCACCAGGGACACTTCCTCTTCCCGGGTAACCACCCGACCATTGAGTCGTGCGTCGAGAAGAGTTCCCAATATTTTCTTGAAGGCCGGACCGGGAGGAATACCCAGGATTTGCAGGTCGCGACCGGTCAAAAGCGGCGAGACTCCGCGCAGGTGGGTGAAAAACTGGGAAAACCAGCGACGAACTTCCTCGCTGGCGGCTCGCGCCATGAGATAGAGGAGAACCTCGACGGTAAACGGTTTGAGCCAGTGGTAGAGATCGCTGGGACGGGGTTCAGACCCTCTGGCTCGCCGGCGCTCCAGAAGCTGGAGAACCCGATGGGCATTTTCCCGTTCGTCGCAGAACATCTCGCGGTAACGGGGAGGAACACCCAGGCGATTGCTGACCCCGACCATCGCATCCTGGTCCAGGGGCGCTGCCAGACAGAGAAAATAAACCAGCCAGCGATGACAGCTCTCGCCGGTGTAGAGCAACTCATACCAGTGCAGCGTCCGGCCGGCGTCTTCGAACAGGTGCCGGCTGCGACCGGTCAGAAGCAGCGAAGGATGGATATATTTGAGCAGATCGAACTCGGTCATCCGGAAGACCGCCGGCAACGGGTCTACCTCCCTGAGAATGATCACCAACTCGTTGAACAGCCGCTGTCCGCCTACCTTGTCGAGGAAGCCCATGCGCACGGCGCTGCGCAGCAGATATTCCGAATGTTTACCGATGTGAAAACCGAGACGCTGTTCGAAGCGGATGGCACGAAAGACACGCGTCGGATCCTCGACGAAACTCAGATTGTGCAGAACCCGGATTGCCTTCTCCCGCAGATCGCGTTGCCCGCCGAAGAAATCCAGCAGTTCACCAAACTCGCGGTGATTGATGGCCACAGCCAGGGTGTTGATAGTAAAATCCCGGCGGTAGAGATCGAGCTTGATCGAGGCATGCTCAACCTTCGGCAGCGCCCCCGGCTCGAGGTAATACTCCATCCGTGTCGAGGCGACATCCACCTTGAAGCCGTCGGGATGAATGATGACTGCTGTTCCGAACTTCCGATGGGTGCGGATCCGGCAGCCATAGCGGTGGGCGTACTCGGCGGCAAAGGCAATGCCGTCCCCCTCGACGACCAGATCGAGATCGAGGTTTCGTTGCCGCAGCAACAGATCGCGAACGAAGCCACCGACGATGAATACGCCCAGGCCAAGGTCGTCGCCAACTTTGCCCATCGCCTGCAGCATTGCCAGAATCGGCGCCGGCAACTGTTCACGCAGGAGACGTGCCACCTGTCGTTTTTTGAGGGTGGGGCTTTCGGCGGCATCACCGGCCAGGGCAGTCTGGGCCACCCTGGCCCCTTCCACCAGGTGCCGCAGCAAATCCGTCCGGGTGATGGCGCCGACCAGCCGGCCGTTTTCGACGACGGGGACAAAGCGCTGGTTACGCTCGACGATCAGTTCCTGGACGGACTCGATGGGCGTTTCGGGGGCCACGGCGGCAAACTCCCCGCTCATGCATTCGCTGACCGGCAGATCGGTCAGGCCGTGATGCGCGGCCTTGTCGGCTACCTGGCGGGTTATGATCCCCACCACCCGGCGTCGGTCAAGGACCGGCAGGGCATTGATGTTGTAGCGGGTGAGCGTTTCGCGCACCTCGGCGACGGTCGTTTTCCTGGTCACGCTCTTGACCGGAAACGACATGAGCTGGCGCGCCTCCCGCTGCGGCCGGACATGACGGCGAAGAACTTCGGGGAGCCGTTCGAGCACCTGGATCAGGGTCTGCTCCCGCACTGTCCCCGAGGCGGCGAAGGCATGTCCACCGCCGCCGAATTCCCCTAGAATTTCACCTACATTGACTTGGGGGATGCGGGAGCGGCCGACCATGAATACCCGATCACCCATGCGCACCGCAACGATGAGGGCGTTCAGGTTTTCCATGTCCTTGAGCTTGTGGGCCAGCACCGCCAGATCGCCGACGAAATGATCGACTGAGGCATGGGCGATGGAGATGTCGACCCCCTCCAGGTTGAGCACGGTTCGCGACTGGATGAGTTCATGCAGCAGGGCCACCTGGTCGACTGTCAACTCCTGAGTAAGAAACTCGGCAACGGTCCCAAGGTCGGCACCGTGGGAGTGCAAAAAAGCAGCCGCCTCGTAGTCCCGGGTGGTGGTGGAATTGAACAGCAGACAGCCGGTGTCCTCGTAAAGCCCCAGCAGCATCATGGTCGCCTCTTCCGGCTCCGGAACGATCCCTCGCTCCATAAAGAGCTGGGCAAGAACCGTCACCGAGGCGCCGACCGGTTCAACATACTCCACGCTACCGTGCAGGTCGGCCTGCCCTTCCGGATGATGGTCGTAGATATGCACTTCCACCTCCGGCCGCCGGGCCACCTCACCGAAAGGGCCGATCCG
>DATBML010000264.1:0-4932 GCA_036554885.1 Desulfuromonadales bacterium | reverse complement strand
TCCCGGTGCCTTTGCGGCTGAGCACGCAAGCCCCCTCGCACTGGTCGTTGTGCGGACAGACCCGGGCACAGATGACGGCAAGGTTGCTGTTCTCGTTGATGATGTCGATCGCCGCGCGGTATTCCTTCGCCTCGATCGCCGCGACGATCTCGGGGATGCGGTTCTCGATCGGACATCCCTTGACGCAGAGCGGGTTTTTGCACTTGAGGCAGCGCCGGGCTTCGGCGAGCGCCTCTTCCTCGCTGAAGCCTTTTTCCAGTTCGTCGAAATTGAGCATCGGGGGAGCAATCCTTGCGAAAAATTAAGCGGTGGAGGTCTTCCGCCGCTCACAGCATCATACACCACGTCGCCGTCTGAATGCAAAGGGGGTTGAATAATCGACGAAAATCAGCGTTGTGCGATCAGCACCAGGTCGAAAACCGCCATTGCCTGGCCACTGACCGGGTAGTGCTGGGTGATCAGCTCGGCATACCCGGGGGCGTTGACGATCAGGTGGATGTGCGGCGGGCGGCTGCCGTAAGGGGCAGGGAAATGACTCTCGAAGAAATAGCGGCCGTCCGCGCGGGAAAAGGTCGTCGCCCGCCAGCGGTCGTCGTAGCGGCCATCCGGCCCGGTCATCCAGATTTCGATTTGCGCCCCGCCGATCGGCTGACAGTCCGTCGTCGATTTGACTTCGCCGAGCAGCAGATACCCCTTGCCGATCGCATTGCGAACCGGCGCCCCGGGACGGTAGAACGGGCCATCGGCATCCGGCGGGGTGGGAGGGCAACGGTAGACCTGAGAGTCGGCGAAGGCGGGAGCCAGACTCAGGAGCAGCAGGAAAATGATGGGCAGAAAAGGCTTCATGCGATCACTATAGCATAATTGCGGAGCGGCCTGTCCGGCCTGCGTCATTTGCGTTTTTTTCTGGCGATTCGCTGGGAAAGCGGGCGATACTGGACGCATCTTCCCGGCAGCTCCGGGGTATGATGAACATTCAGGAGGACAACGATGGAAGTGGATCTGGACTTGCTGGAATACCTGTGCCACAAGGGGGCGCACTACATCGAGGCGGCAGTGCAGGGGACCGGCTACCTGCCGCGCACGGTCATCGGCGTCGGCACCTTCCTGCTCGACCGCGACGGCAACGTCGACCTGTTGACCGCCAAACAGCAGGTCACCTTCGAGAGGTTCCTCCGGCCACTCCTTTTCGACGTGGCCTGCCAGGGGGATGCCGGTCCGGAGAGCTGCCGGGGCAGCGGGCGTATCGAGGCTGAGGTGCTGCTGAAGAGCTACCGTGACGGCGAATTCAAGTGTCGCCGCTGCCGCGAGGCGGACGTTGCGCCTTGATCCCGCTCCGCGAACTGCTCAACCGCATCCGCTGGGACCCGGAATTCGGTCGGGGCGATTTTGCCATCGGCTACTACGATAGGCTGGAGGCGCGGATCATCATCGTCCCCTTCGCCGAGATCTATTTCGACCCGGACGATCATTCCGCCATGCAGGTGACGGACGCCCTCGGCCAGACGCACACCGTCCCGCTGCACCGGGTATGCGAAGTCTATCGTGACGGGGAGTGCATATGGCGGCGGGAGCATCGCTGAGACGGCCGTCCTAAGGCGTCGGCAGTGCAGCCTTGACGGCGGTCAGGTCGATGGCGAGGGGAAGCCAGTTCCCGCTGAGGTCGGCCACCTCCCGGCGCAGTTCGGCGATACGCTCTTCGATGGCCGGGTGGGTGGAGAGGAGCGCCGGCGGCGCCGCACCCTGATGTTTTGCCAGCTTCTCGAAAAAGTGCACCATGCCCGCGGGGTCAATCCGCGCCGTCACCAGGCGGCGGAGCCCGTCACGGTCGGCCTCTCGTTCCGCCTCGCGGGAAAAACCGAGTTCGGTGAGATTTTTCGCCGCTTCCGCCAGTGCCGTCCCGGAAAAGTCCCCCAGGGCCACCGCCACGAGCGCCCGCAATCCCATCCCCTTCACCATCGTCTTCAGACTGTGGCGCAGCTCGGCGTGAGCGATCTCGTGGGCCAGGACGCCGGCGATCTCCTCGGCGTTGTCGGCCGAGCGGAGCAGCCCCGCATGCACCACCACAACGCCGCCGGGCGCGGCAAAGGCATTCAGGTCGGGACGATCGGCAACGAACCAGCGGTAGCGGTGCGGGGAACCCGCCGTCAGCGGCTCACCGATAGCGCGGACGGCCTCGACGGCCGGGCCGCTCTCCGCGAGCTGCATCTGCAGGCGGGTCTGGGCGAGGGTCAGGTCGCCGAGCCGCGCCTCCTGCTCGTAGGGGATGTGCCGCACGACCCAGCCGGCAAGATCGTCCCGGGCCAGGAAAAAGGCGCCGAGCGCCAGCAGGGGGAGCAGCAGCAGAAGGAGCAGGACCGCCCAGCCGAGGCGGAAGCTCCGCTCGACCCTCCTCCGCTGGCCGGTGGCCGCCGCGAGACGGGCGGCGTGCTGCGCCGGGGCGGCGGCGAGGCACGCCGCCCGGGCCCCTTCGGTTTCGACGAAGAAAGCGTGGCTGCCCGCCTCGTCCTCCCAGGAAAGACTCAGGCCCGCCGCGTTGAAGCCGGCGGCGGCGATCTGAGGCTCGGCAGCCGTCATTTCGCCGCCGCCATGAATGATTCTCAGTCGGCCGCCGTCGTCCCAGCGCGCCGTCGCTTCGACGCCGGCGCCGGGCAGATCCGGGCCGAAGAGGCGGCCGGCAAAAGCGTCCATCATTCGTCGCTGCCCAGGAGACCGCCGAGCAGTCCCGCGCCGAGCAGC
Organism: Desulfuromonadales bacterium; assembly: GCA_036554885.1. Lineage (GTDB taxonomy): Bacteria > Desulfobacterota > Desulfuromonadia > Desulfuromonadales > DASPGW01 > DASPGW01. The sequence continues at coordinate 2,193 of DATBML010000264.1, read as the reverse complement.
GATCCCTCACCGGTGGAACGACCGCCGGCGGCAGGGGCCGAGGCGATGATGCGGTTGGCCAGCCGCGAGAGGGGCAGCGACTGCAGCCAGACCTTGCCGGGGCCGCGCAGGGTGGCGAAGAAGAGCCCTTCGCCGCTGAAGATCGCCGACTTGATCTTGCCGACATACTGGATGTCGAAATCGACCGTCGGCTGGAAGGCGACGACGCAGCCGGTGTCGACCCGCAGGGTTTCCCCGGGGGCCAGCACCTTTTCCATGAGGGTGCCCCCGGCATGCACGAAGGCCATGCCGTCGCCGTCAAGCTTCTGCATGATGAACCCCTCGCCGCCGAAGAGACCGGTGCCGAGCTTCTTCTGGAAGGCGATGCCGAGGGAAACCCCTTTGGCTGCGCAGAGGAAGGCGTCCTTCTGGCAGATGAGGGTGCCGCCGATTTCGTCCAGCTTCACCGGGAGGATCTTTCCGGGGTAGGGGGAGGCGAAGGCGACGCGCCGCTTGCCCTTGCCCTCGTTATGGAAGATGGTGGTGAAGAGCCCTTCACCGGTGATGAGGCGCTTGCCGGCGCCGAGCAGCTTGCCGAAGAAGCCGCCCTGCTGCGAGCCGTCGCCGAAGACGGTATCCATCTGCACGCCGTCCTGCATGTACATCATCGCGCCGGCTTCGCCGACGGCGGCCTCGCCCGGATCGAGCTCGATCTCGACGTACTGCATCTCGGTTCCGAAAATCTCGTAATCGACTACATCCATGCCCATGGTGTTTCTCCTTGTCCGGAAAGTTTGGGATTGTTTATCGGGTTGCAGCAGCGGGCTGCAAACGGTCGGCTTGCGCTCGGGACGGGGATGAAATCTAGCAGAAACGGGGAGGAGGGTCAATGGCGGCGTGACGGCAGCGGAGTTGACGGAAATCGCCCCTGCGTTCTGCCCGGAGGCGCCGCGGATGACGCCGCAAGAGGGGGGTTAACTTGCGGGGCGGAGTCTGCTATGTTTACGTCTTCCTGAGCCGTTCGGCAAACGGCAATGAAATATCGCAAGGAGAACGGCCATGACAAGAACAACCGCTGGAAAGATATGTATCTCGCTCTGCCCGCCGGTCGACCTCAGCGGCGACGTCGGGTGGGTCCCCTTCGATGCTCCGGCCCTGGTCGGCGAATCGCTGCGTTTTGTCTCTGGTGAGCCGGAGGGGAACCGCTTCCGCGTCCGCTATTACCGGGACGAAGGGCAGCAGTTAAAGGCGCGCATCTGGTTCGGCCCCGAGACCGAGGGCCCGCCGGGGCACGCGCACGGCGGCTCGATGGCCGCTGTCCTCGACGAGGTGCTGGGACTTGCCGCCTGGGCGGCCGGCTATTCGATCGTCGTCGGCAACCTCAACGTCAGCTTCCGCAATCTGCTGCCGTTGCAGCAGGTGGTGACGGTGGAGAGCCGTATCGTCTCCGCCGAGGGGCGCAAGGTGAAGGTACATGGCCGCATCTGCCTGGGCGAGACGGTCTATGCCGAGGGCGATTGCCTCTGCATCACCATCCCGGGGCGGTGAGCTTCTTGCAAGATGAATGGGCCCCCTGGATTTGCGGGGTGGGGTGTTCAGGAAAAAATTGTTTGTAACCGGGTCGTTTGTGGAGTTAAATTCCGTTCCTGCTGCCAGGCCCTTTGGCGTCGCAACAGCAACGGCAAGCAGGCGTGGGCGCGTTCCACGCGTTTCCCGAACTCGGAAGGAGAAAACACCATGAACAACTGTCCCTGCGGCAGCGGCGTCGCCTATTCAGCCTGCTGCGAGCCGATCATCAGCGGCGCCCGGCCGGCCGACACGGCAGAGCAGCTGATGCGCGCCCGCTATTCCGCCCATGTCGGCGTGCAGGTCGATTTCATCTTCGAAAGCGTGCATCCTGACCATCGACAGGGGTACGATCACAAGGGGACGAAAGAATGGGCCGAGGGCGCCGAATGGCATGGGCTCGAAATCGTCGACACCCGGCGAGGCGGTCCGCTGGATGTCGACGGTGAGGTTGAATTCATCGCCCGCTTCCGCGACCGGGAGGGACTGCGGACGCATCACGAGCGCGCCGAATTCAAGCGTGAGAACGGACGCTGGTTCTTTGCCGAAGGGGTCATGGTCCGCCCGAAGCCCCTCGTCGTCAATAAGGTGGGGCGCAACGATCCCTGCCCCTGCGGCAGCGGGCTCAAGAACAAAAAGTGCTGCGGG
>DATBML010000014.1:0-5323 GCA_036554885.1 Desulfuromonadales bacterium | reverse complement strand
GGCCACGGGGATAACCATCAGTGTGGCGATCGGCATCTCGTATCATATCATCCAGGCAATGCTCCTGGCCTTTGGCTATTCTGCCGTCATTCCCCCGGTGGTGGCTGCCTGGGCACCCAATCTCCTGTTCGGACTGTTCGGCATCTGGCTCCTCCTGATGGTCCGCGAGTAACATTCTTGTTTTTGCCGCCGCCTGTGGTTAAATTTGAGTGGACCCCCTCTTCCAGGGAGGCAGCATGCGGCACCTTCTGATAATTATCTCCCTTATCTTCGCTTTATGTCCCTTCCCCCTCTCGGCACAGGAGATCGTTTCCGTCACCCCCGCCATCGTCACCGTCGGCACCACCGTCACCGTTTCCGGCGGCCCCTTCACTCCGGACATGCGAATCGTGGTGGGGGAGCGGGAAATCATTCCCTCCCGGCAGGGCGAGCGGCTGATGGTATTTACCGTCCCGCCCCTGGAGAGTGGCGAATATGCGGTCATGCTCAGGACAGACGGACAGGTTTTGCCAAGTCCATTCACCCTCCACGTGGTCGAACCTGAACCCCGAATCCATGGCATCAGTCCCGCAAATATCGACGAATGCGCCACGGCGGCCGAACGGCGCATAACAGTCTCGGGTGAGTCCTTCAGCCCCGGCGCACGGCTTCTTCTGGATGGCGCCGCCGTTCCCGTCGACCATGGCAGCGAGACCGAAATCGTTTTCTATTCCCCCCCCCTGATGGGTGGACTTCACCATGTTCAGGTCGTCAACCCGGGCGATCGAACATCACTGACTTTTGGCCTTTTCGTCAATAGTATTCCCGAAATTCATTCGGTCGAGCAGGGCGTTGACGAGGTCACCTACTATGAGCTGACGATCCGGGGCAAGAACTTCCTGTTCAATAGCAACCTGGTGGTCGACGGCACCACAATCAACCCGGAACTCGTCGCCAGCGGAGCCCAGGTTTCCATCGTGCCGGCGCTTCAACCAAAAAATGATACTGTCCGTTACATCGATTGCGGCACCCTTGTTTACACCCGTCACCCCTCCAGCCGGCAAGCGAAGCGGATTTCCTTGCAGGTCGTCAATCCCGGCGGCCAGCCGAGTCCGGTTTATCATCTGACGGCGCCCTGATTTTTGGATGATTTGCGCACAAAAAAGGCCCAGCCAAACACGGCAGGGCCTTTTTCATTTACGGGCTGCGGTTTTTAGTAGCGGTAATGCGAAGACTTGTAAGGTCCCGCCACCGGTACACCGATATAATCGGCCTGAGCCTGGCTCAGCGCAGTCAGCCGGGCGCCGAGCTTGCCGAGGTGCAGCCGGGCCACCTTCTCATCCAGGCTTTTGGGCAACACGTAAACCTCGTTCCGGTACCCCCCCGTGTTGCCAAACAGCTCGATCTGGGCGATAACCTGGTTGCTGAAGCTGTTCGACATGACGAAAGAGGGGTGCCCGGTGGCGCAGCCGAGATTGAGCAGACGCCCTTCGGCAAGGATGATGATGGCGTGACCATCGGGGAATATCCACTGGTCGACCTGGTTGCCGTGCTCCTGGGGGTTCTTGATGTTGAGTTTCCTGATCCCGGCAAATTTGGCCAGGGCGGCCATGTCGATCTCGTTATCGAAGTGGCCGATGTTGCCGACGATGGCGTTGTGCTTCATCCGTGCCATGTGCTCGACCCGGATGACATCCTTGTTGCCGGTGGCGGTGATGAAGATATCGGCGCTCTCGATCACGTCCTCGATGGTCTTGACCTCGTATCCTTCCATCAGCGCCTGCAGCGCACAGATCGGATCGATCTCGGTGACGATGACGCGTGCGCCTTGCCCGCGCAGCGACTGACAACACCCTTTGCCGACGTCGCCGTAGCCGCAGATGACGGCGACCTTCCCCGAAAGCATCACGTCGGTAGCGCGCATGATGCCGTCGACCAGGCTGTGCCGACAACCGTAGACGTTGTCGAACTTGCTTTTGGTGACCGAGTCGTTGACGTTCATCGCCGGGAAGGGGAGCTTCCCCTCCTTCTGCAGCTGATAGAGACGGTGCACCCCGGTGGTCGTCTCCTCGGTCACCCCTTTGATAGAGTCGCGGATCGCTGTCCAGTCGTTGCGCTTCGTAGTGATCGACGCCTTCAGGCAGTTGACCAGTTCGACCCAGTCCTCGGGATCGTCGGCAGCAAGGGTGGGAACGCCATCTTTCTCCCAGTCGGCCCCGTTGAGCACCATCATGGTCGCATCGCCGCCGTCGTCGAGGATCATGTTCGGCAGCTTGCCGTCCGGCCAGCCGAGAGCCTGCTCGGTGCACCACCAGTACTCGGCAAGGGTTTCCCCCTTCCAGGCGAAAACAGGCACCCCCCGCGGATTTTCCGGTGTACCGCTTTTGCCGACGGCGATGGCCGCAGCGGCCTGGTCCTGGGTCGAAAAAATGTTGCAGGAAGCCCAGCGTACATCGGCGCCCAGTTCCACCAACGTTTCGATGAGCACCGCGGTCTGGATCGTCATGTGCAGCGAGCCGGTGATGCGCGCCCCCCTGAGGGGTTTCTGCGTGCGGAACTCCTCGCGCAGGGCCATCAGCCCCGGCATCTCCACCTCAGCCAGCTCGATCTCCTTGCGCCCCAGCACGGCAAGGGTCAGGTCCTTCACCTTGAAATCGTTCATCAGCTTCAACCTTCCTTTATAATGAGTGTTGCAAAAAAGTGCTTCGGGAGCTTTGTTGCGCCACGAGAATGAACTCCTTGATGCCGCATGCGCCCTTTCACGACAAAACACTTCCCTCGCCAAAGCCGGAGGTGGCCTACCTGCCGAAAAGCTCCCCGCGGTTTAACACAAGGGGGACCGCCGGTCAAGACACAAAAACAGGCGGACTCTTTCGATCCACCTGTTTTTGTGCGTGGCCGGATGTTCACTCGACCCTCACTGCAACGGGAGGGTCCGCGTATGCGTCTGGCCGCTCTCTTCCTCCGCCAGTTGCAATCTTAAGGCCGCCGCCGAAGGCGCTTCGCCGGGGAAGAAGAGGAACCCTCGGCCCAGCGATCCGGGCAGGATCACCTTGTTCTCCAGCTCTTTGTTGGCCAGGTCGCTGGAGATCTGCCGGGCGCTCTCATCGGAACCGAGTTCCTGTCCGCCGCCGATCACGGCTCCGCCGGCACCACCCAGGGCCGCCCCTTTGATGGCTGCTTCACCGACGTTGTCGCCGGTAAGGATGCCGATGGCCGCGCCAAGCAAGGCACCGCCCGTCGCACCGAAGACCGACCCTCGCCCTGCACTCTTGGCGACGCGGGCATACTCCGAACTCTTTTCCATACGCTCGTAGGCAGTTCGGCGATCGAGGAGATTCCACATGTTCCCCTGCGCATCGATCAGAAAAGTCTGCTCCGGGACGACCAGCAAGCCATGGTTACCGCCGTTGTCCACGATAACCTGCACCGGCAACAGCCCGGCATCACGGATATCGAAGCCGAATGCCTGTTTGGCCTCAGCCTTGTCGACATACGCCTGGGCGGCAACCTGGGCGCCGGCGACGATCTGCATGTTCGGCATGGCTGATGGCGGGCGGAAGGAGACTTCCTGGCTTTTGTACGACGTGCAGGCGGCAACCAGAAGCAACGAAAGGGAAAGAACTGCGCTTTGCAGAAGCTGTCGTCTCATGATGGCACCCCCGACATGCTCAATAATGTTTGTATTTTAACTCTAGCACAGCTCGGGTTGGTGGCAACAGCCCGCCTGCCGCAGAATAGGGCTCAAGTGACGGCGAAGGGCGCAGACTTCAACCGGCAACCGGCTCTTCGAGCACGATCAGAGTGACGGTTCCATGGGCAACAAGTTTTCCCTCGTCCCTGGTCACCCGGACGCTGAGGCTGGCGGTGCGGCGCCCGAGGTGCAACACCTCGGAGCGAGCCACGAGGTGATCCCCCGCTGCTGCGGCCCGGACATAGTTGACGTTGAGATTCGAAGTGGTGACCAGCCGCCCAGAGGGGAGGAACGGCCGGGGGAAGAAGCAGACCGTGTCGACCAGGGTGGCGATCAGTCCGCCGTGGGCGCCGCCGAAATAGTTGCTGTGCTTGTCCGTCACGTCGACCTCCATCACGGCGTGGCAGTCGCCGATTTCGGTCAGACGGATTCCCAAGGTTCGCAGCAGGGGAATGGCATTCCCCGACTCGAGAGTGGCCGGTTGCATTTTGTCATCCTTTCAGTTGAGTGGGCATTCCCCGACCTGCGGCCCCTCATTCAGGACCCGAAGCCGGAGCATGGTCAGCTGGAACCAGAGCCAGACCAGCCCCGCCGCCGCGAGACGCCCCGGCGGATGATCGGTGAGCGGTTCGTACCAGCGGTCGAACCAGTCCAGCAGGGGCGTCCTCCCCCCACCGGCCGGAACCCCGCGGCGGAAATTGCGGCGCACATCCAATGCGAAGGCGAGTTGCCAGGCATTGGGGCGCACGTAGACGCCCGTGCGGTACCATAATCCCAAGCGTCGATGCACCGGAAGCTGCCGCAGCAGGTCGCGAATGAGCCGAAAAAAGGGGAGCAGGCGCAGACGACCGGTGATGTCCTGTTGACGGTAGATCCCGGAGGCGGCCCGGAAAAAGTCGTCCCAGCCGATGGCACCGAAATTCATGATCAGGGCGTTGAGAATTTGCCGCTCGTATAGACCTTCGGCTTCGAAGCGGCGGGCCGAGGTGACGACTTCGGCGGGGATGAGCAGCCACTCCCCTTCCCTTCGCACCGCCTCGGCGAAGCGGTTGTCCTCCAGCAGCGCCAACGTCTCGTCGAAACTCCCCAGCGAATCGAAGAAGGTGCGGGGGAGGAGAAACCCCTGGTCGCCGTGGATCCCCTCCGGCCGCCCCAGGCGCGCCTTGCACTCGTAGTAATAATAGCCGAAGCCGTAGCGGTCGGGGGGCACATCGAAACGCAGGGCAAAGCGCCCGGCCGCCCGGCAGTCCCCGCGTCTGGCGATGACCGCCGCCAGCGTGTCCAATCCCCGACGCAGGGCCTGGGCGTCCGGGAATGCAGAGTCGGCGTGGAGAAAAAGGAGGGTCCCGGCGACTGCAGCCCTCGCTCCGGCGTTGAGCTGACGTCCGCGTCCTTTTTCGCAGTGGAGGAGCCGGCACGCAAACGTGGAAGTGGCGGCCAGCCCCTCGGCCAGAGCCGCCGTCCCGTCGGTGGAGCCGCCGTCGGCGAGAATCAGCTCGAAGGCGACCCGCTCCTGCCAGGAGAGCATGGCGAAGAGCGCCGGGAGGGTTTCCGCCTCGTTGAGGATGGGGACGATGATGGAGAGCTCGATCATGACCTCTCCCCGGCGTTTTCTAACCCCTCCCCGGCCCTCCCCTTGTCAGGGGAGGG
>DATBML010000008.1:0-2493 GCA_036554885.1 Desulfuromonadales bacterium | reverse complement strand
CACCCGGGTACGAGCCGGTCTGCAAGCTCTGAACGCCGGTATTCCCGGGGGGTGGCCGGAGTACGTGCTGCACCAGATGGTGACGGTCATGCGCGGCGGCGAGGAGGTCAAGATCTCCAAACGCGCCGGCAGTTACGTTACCCTGCGGGATCTCATCGACGAGGTCGGCCGCGACGCCACCCGTTTCTTTTTCCTTATGCGGCGTACCGACTCCCAACTCGTGTTCGACCTCGACCTGGCCAAGCAGCAGACCGCCGACAACCCGGTCTTCTATGTCCAGTACGCCCATGCCCGTGTCTGCAGCGTCAACCGCAACGCCGTCGAGCAGGGAATCCCCCTGCCCGGCTTGGGAGAGGTCGACTTCGACCGGTTGATTCTCGATGAGGAACTGGCCCTCGCCAAACTGCTGGCCCGTTACCCCGAAACCGTGGAGAGCGCTGCCCTTCACCTCGAACCTCACCGCATCGTTTTCTATCTGCAGGAACTGGCGGCCCTTTTCCACAGCTACTACAATCGGCAGCGGGTGTTGACGGAGGATGCCGAGGCCAGCCGCGCTCGTCTCTATCTGGTCAACTGTGTTCGCGCCGTGCTGGAAAACGCACTGCTGCTTCTGGGGGTCTCGGCTCCGGAGCAGATGTAGCAGGGAGGTCCCGCCATGACTCGTCAGTTCGCGACGCGCAGCCAGCGTCGACTGGAGAAAAGGCAAGTTGTCACCCTGCTGGCACTTGTGCTGGTTGTTTCTCTGGTCAGCTTCGTGCTCGGAGTGATGGTGGGGCGCAGCAGCGTCAGGCCCGTCGTCGCGGTAGCCCCCCCTCAGGCAGTGCGCCTGCCGGTGGCAGAGGCCGTGCCGCCGCCGACTACGGTCGCACCGGCGGCCGGCGAGCGGCCGGCCGACAGCTTGACCTTCTACGACTCGTTGCCCAAGGGGGGGCAGGCGCCTCTCGGCAGCGGCATCAACCTGCCGCCGGCCAAAGTGCCGACGCCGGTGGAAGCCACCGCTCAACCTGCCCCCGTCGAACCGGCTAAGCTTCCCGCTGCGGCTACCGCGACTGTTGTGGAGTCCGCCATACCCGCGAAGACGGATGCCTCTGCACCGGTAGCGAAGGCCCCCGTACCCGTTGCTAAGGCACCCGCACCCGTTGCTAAGGCACCCGCACCCGTTGCTAAGGCGCCCGCACCAGTGGTAAAGGCTGCTGGCAGCTATCTGGTGCAGGCGGCGGCCTTTCGGCGTAGTGAAGATGCCAGGGGGCTGCAGGCGAAGCTTGCCCGGAAGGGGTACTCGGTTTTCACCGAAGAGGCGAACCTGGGGGCCAAGGGGGTGTGGTACCGGGTTTATGTCGGCCCCTATGCCAGCGCCGGGGCTGCCGATGCCGTCGTTACCCGCCTCAAGGCCGAGGAAAAGCTGGCGGGCCTGGTCCGCAAGCGCTGAGGCCGGCCCCCTCGGTTGCCGTGGCCTGAACTAACGGGTAAAATAATTCTTGACATTGTTTTCGGTTATCGGTAAATTCCGTTCTCCGTGACGCGGGGTGGAGCAGTCTGGTAGCTCGTCGGGCTCATAACCCGAAGGTCGGAGGTTCAAATCCTTCCCCCGCAACCAAAGCCGATACCTGCCCTATGTGGAAGGTTTTTTATTAGCTTCGGCGGTGTAGCTCAGTTGGTTAGAGCATGCGGCTCATATCCGCAGTGTCCGGAGTTCGAATCTCTGCACCGCCACCATCCCCAGCAAAGCCCTCTCCGGATTCCGGAGAGGGCTTTGTCTTTCTCCCCCTGGGGCCGCTGAAAGGGACTGGCCATGCTGGCTGTCTTCGACCGCATCCTGCGCGAACAGCGTCTGCTCTCTCCGGGCGACCGGGTTCTGGTCGCGGTCTCCGGCGGGGCGGACTCGGTCGCTCTGCTGCATCTGTTGCACGCCCTGGCGCCGACCTTTCCCCTGACCGTTCTGGCCGCCCACCTCGACCATGGTATGCGTCCGGAAAGCGCACAGGATGCCGAATTCGTCCGCAGCCTGTGTGCCGGGCTGGACATCGTTCTATTCGAAGAGCGTGTCGATGTTCCCGCCCTGGCGGCGCAGGGGCGCCGCGGGCTGGAGGAGACGGCAAGAGCGGCCCGTCGGCAGTTTCTCTTTGAGACGGCAGCCCGGCAGGAGTGCGCGGCGATCGCCCTCGGCCATCATCGGGGCGACCAGGCGGAAACCATCCTGTTTCGGCTGCTGCGCGGCAGCGCCCTCACCGGGCTGGCCGCCATGCGCCCGCGGAGCGCCCTTCTCATCCGGCCGCTGCTCTCCTTTTCCCGGCAGCAGATTCTCGATTTTCTCGCCGGCCGCGGGCTGCCGTTCGTCGAGGATGCCAGCAATTCCGACGTCGCCTTCACCCGCAACCGCATCCGTCATCAGGTGCTTCCCCTGCTGCGTGAGTTCAATCCCCGGGTCGAGGAGCATCTCGCCCGCTTCAGCAGCCGCCTTACCCTCGAGGAGGATTACTGGGAAGGGGAGGA
>DATBML010000254.1:0-3704 GCA_036554885.1 Desulfuromonadales bacterium | reverse complement strand
GCGAGGTCCTGACGCGGCACGTCAAACTGCACCCGGCAGTCGACAACCCCTCCAGCCCGGCGACATGCATGCAACTGGTGTACATTGGCATTTTCGGCGCACTCGGATGTCTGGCGCGCTACTTCGTCTCGGGGTGGACCTATGCCCTGGCGGGACGGGGGCTTCCCTACGGCACCCTGGCGGTCAATGTCGTCGGCTCCCTGCTCCTCGGCCTGATTATGGAAGGGAGCTTGCGCACCACATTGCTTTCCTCTGAACTTCGACTCGGCCTTACCGTCGGTTTTCTGGGCGGGTTCACCACCTTTTCCACCTTCTCCTACGAAACCTTCCGTCTGCTCGAAGAGGGGAGCCTGCTGCAGGCCGGGGCCAATATTGTGCTCAACGTCATCGTCTGCATCGTCTGCGCCGGCCTGGGCATCCTTCTGGCGCGGCAATTGTAGGGGGGAATCATCATGCTCCTGGCAAGGGATTAAATCTATGGCAAAGCTCGAAGGCGAACAGTTCCTGATGCGCATCTTTGTCGGCGAGAGTGACCGATGGGAACACAAACCCCTGTACGAGGCACTGGTGGAACTCTTCCGCCGGGAGGGGTTTGCCGGAGCCACCGTCCTCAAGGGGGCGATGGGCTTCGGCGCCCGCAGCGTGATGCACACCGACAAGGTGCTGCGACTCTCCGGCGACCTGCCGGTGGTCATCGAGGTAATCGACACCCAGGAGAAGATCGATGCTGTTCGCCCTTTCCTCGACCGCATGGTCAAAGGGGGGATGATCACTCTGGAGCGGGTTTGGGTGATCCGCTACACCGGAGCGTAGGGGCGAGGCATGCCTCGCCCTGGGCGACCCATGGGTTGCCCCTGCATGAATAACCGAAGGAATTCACCATGCTGAACCATATCAAATCCCTCCTCGGCGGCGGTCCGGCGAGGGAGCCGGCACGGGAACATGAACGGATTCAGGTGGCGACCTGTGTTGTGCTGCTGGAAATGGCCCACGCCGACGAGGAGTTCCATGCCATGGAGCAGACCCTGGTCCGCGATCTGCTGCAACGCAAGTTCGAGATCTCCGATCAGGACGTCACCGAGTTGATCGAGTATGCCCGAGTGCAGAGACAGCAGAGCCTCGACCTCTTTCAGTTCACTCGCCAGATCAAGGGAAATTTCTCCCGTCCGGAAAAGATGGAAATGATGGAGGCCCTCTGGCGCCTCATCTATGCCGATGGCGTACTCGACAAGTACGAAGACTATCTGGTGCGTCAGTTGGCCACGCTGCTTGGCCTCGCCCACGGCGAGATGATAGAGGCCAAGGTGAAAGTTCTTGATGAACTCCAGCCGGATCGTCCCTCCCGCCAGTCCCCCACAGCATGAGCATCCGCCTGTAACCGGACCCTTCGGGCTTTTCCCGCGGCCCATGTCACTTTCCCCAATCTATTCATATCTGGAACTCGCCGCAAGGGTTGTAAGGTATTTTTGATATCTTCCGGGCTATAGTTTGCGGGTCCTGGTTGGCTGTCGGAGTGAACAGAAATACCCCGGCGGTTGCGTGTGCTTCCAGCCAACACAACGCCTGCAGAAGTAAGCGTGCGGTCTGTCGATTTTTTTTGTTGACCGGTTTCAAAGATTGGGCTAGATGATAGACAGTTCACGCAGATCCAGGGCGATAGTCGATAATACTAAACCATTCGCGAGAATGGGGCGGAAAGCCTACGGGTCTCCCTGAGACAGCCGGGTTGCCGAAATATCAAAGATATTTCTGCAACCCGTTTTTTTTTGTTCATCAAATCCAGGAGCCAACATGCTGGTGGGGGAAGAATCTCGGTTTTATATCGAAGCCGTTGAAGCGGATGTGGATGCGGTTTTCCGCTCGCGTGAGATCTTCGAATTGCCAGGAGCCGATGCTCCCACCCTTCCTGTCCAGGCTTTCGTCTGCGGAATCAGGGGGGAGGAGGAGTGTCAGGTATTCTTCGCACTTCACAGCAAAAGCTGCAAACGTAATCTGGTTTATTCCATTGCCGCCGGGAAAAAGGAAAAAAGCGGCTATGAAGCTGCCATGCAAGGAGCGCTTGACGTCTGCCGGATAATGGGCTTTGCAATGGAGAGCGTCAACCTCAGGGTCAGTACCGCCATGCGCGAGGTGGTGATTCGTGATGTCCCGGTGCTTCTCTCGCCTGCTGCCGCCAGAAAAGCCTTCGTACAAAAGGCAGAGGAGTTGGCCGAACTCAAACGCCTGGCCGTGCAGCCGGAAGAAAACGAAGCGCCGGAAGATGCCGCCGCCGGGCTTTCTCCGCATCGGCGGGCTGCACGAGAGAGAGGCCGCCAGGAGCGGCACGAAGAAGTGCAGGCGGCAGCCAGGAAGCTGGCGGTGGAGCGTGATGTTGAAGAACGGGCGACAGCGACTCGACAGGCGGTCGAAAGGCTTCTTGCTTCCGGGTTCGAAGTGGTCAGACTAGACGGGTCCACCGCTCTTGCTGCAAAGGCACCGGGGAAAACCGGCCAATCGCAGCTTCTTCAGGATGAAGAGGGTGAATTACCGGCAGCAACCTCTGCGGCAGTCAGGTCGAAGGAGGTACAGGGCGAAGCCGAATCGCAGGATATGCAGATCCTGGCGAAGGAACTCGAACGCCTGGAAGCCGCGAGGTCGGCTGCCGAGCAGCGGGTGGCAGAGTTGACCGCGTCGGCCCGACAGGTAGAAGCGCGGGCCGAAACCGAGCGGGTGGAGCGAGAACGCCTGGAGGCCGCCAAGGCGCTGGCAGCCGAGCGTGCGACGGAAATGGCGGAAGCAGCCCGGCAGGCGGCAGAGCGGGCCGAAACCGAGCGGGCGGAGCGAGAACGCCTGGAAGCCGCGAAGGCGGCTGCCGAGCAGCGGGCGGCGGAAATGGCGGAAGCGGCCCGGGAGGCGGCAGAGCGAGCCGAAAGGGAGCGGGTCGAACGGGAGCGACTGGAAGCCGCGATAGCGACAGCCGAGCAGCGGGTGGCGGAAATGGCGGAAGCGGCCCGGCAGGCGGCAGAGCGGGCCGTGGCAGAACGGGCTGAGCGGCAACGACTGGAAGCCGCCGAGGCGCTGGCAGGAGAGCGGGCGACGGAACTGGCCGAGGCAGCTCGTCACGCGGCTGAGCAGGCCGAAGCTGAGGGGGTCGAGCGAGAGCAGTTGCTGGCCGCAAAATCGGCCGCCGAGCAACGAATGGCAGAATTGGCCGAGGCCGTTCGGGCCGTCGAACAGGATTCCATCGCCTTTCGTCAGGAGCAGGAGCGGCAGGCCGCGTCGCAGGCCGAACGGGAGCAGGCCGAGCGGGAGCGATTGGCGGCTGAGAAGGCCGCCGCCGAACAGCGGACGACGGAACTGGGCGATGCCATAAAAGAGATGAAGTCCCGGGTCGCAACGGAGCTGGCGAATCGGGAGCGGTTGCTTGCAGAAAAGGCACTGTTGGAAAAGCAGGCGGCGGAGTTGGCCGAGGCGGCCCGGCAGGCGGAGCTACGAGCCGAAGCTGAGCGAACCGAACAGGAACGGTTGCTCGCTGCGAAATCGGCCACAGAGCAACGGACGGCTGAACTGACCGAAGCCATTCGGGTGGTCGGGATGCAGACCAGCGACATCCAAAGGGAACAGGAGCAACAGGCCACGGCGCGGATCAGGCAGATGGAGGCCGAGCGGGAGCGATTGGAGGCCGAAATGGCAGCCGTCGAACAACGAACAGCGGAGCTGGGCGA
>DATBML010000456.1:0-1566 GCA_036554885.1 Desulfuromonadales bacterium | reverse complement strand
CGGCGATGGTCCGCGCCACCTTGAGGATGCGGGCGTAGCTGCGGGCCGAAAGCCCCAGGCGGTCGGTGACCATCTCCAGCAGCTTCTGCCCGGCCTCGTCCACCGGGCAGAACTTGCGGATGTGGCGGGCCTGCATGCGGGCGTTGGCGTGCAGGCCGAAGGGGGCGAGGCGCTCGGCCTGGATGGCGCGGGCGGCTTCGACCCGGGCGCGGATGGCGCTGGAGGGTTCGGCGTCGCGTGGATCGGCGAGGTCGCGGTGGGGAACGCGGGGGACCTCGACGTGCAGGTCGATACGGTCGAGAAGCGGGCCGGAGAGGCGGGTGCGGTAGCGCTGCAGCATGGGTGGGGTACAGTTGCACTCCCGTAGGGGGTCGCCGAGAAAGCCGCAGTTGCAGGGGTTCATCGCCGCCACCAGCATGAAGGAGGCGGGGTAGGTGAGGCTCTGGACGGCGCGGCTGATGGTGACCTGGCCGTCCTCCAGCGGCTGGCGCAGCATCTCCAGGACATTTTTTTTGAACTCGGGCAGCTCATCGAGGAAGAGGACGCCGTTGTGCGCCAGCGATACCTCGCCGGGCCGGGGATTGCTGCCACCGCCGATCAGGCCGGCGTCGGAGACGGTGTGGTGGGGGGAGCGAAAGGGACGGACGGCGACCAGGGCGTCCTGGCGCGGCAGCAGGCCGACGATGGAGTGGATTTTGGTCGTTTCCAGCGATTCCGGGAAGGAGAGAGCGGGGAGAACGGTCGGCAGCCGGCGGGCAAGCATCGTCTTGCCGCTGCCGGGCGGGCCGACCATCAGGAGATTGTGCGCGCCAGCTGCAGCGACCTCGAGGGCCCGTTTGACGTGCTCCTGACCGCGGACCTCGGCGAAATCTTCGCTGTGTACAGCGGCCCGTGAAAAAAGCTCGAGGGCGTCGACCCGGCAGGGGGCGAGTTCCTTTTCGCCGGAAAGGAAAGCGACCGTCTCGCCCAGGTCGCGCACTCCGTAGACCGGCAGCGCATCGACGATTGCCCCTTCGGCGGCGTTCTCCTCGGGCAGGATGAGCCCGGCGACGTCCCAGTGCCGGGCGGCGACCGCCACCGGCAGGGCACCCTTGACCGGCTTGACGCGGCCGTCGAGGGAGAGCTCCCCCATCAGCACGTACCGCCCGGGGCGGGCCGGCTTGAGCGCCCCTGTGGCGGTGAGAAGCCCCACCGCCATCGGCAGGTCGAAGGCGGCGCCGTCCTTGCGGATGTCGGCCGGGGCGAGGTTGATGGTGATGCGCCGGGCCGGGAATTCGTAGCCCGAGTTCTTGATCGCCGACTTGACCCGGTCCTTGCTCTCCTTGACCGCCCCCTCCGGCAGGCCCACTGTCGAGAACTGCGGCAGTCCCTGGGCGATGTCGACTTCCACTTCCACCGGGTAGGCGTCAATTCCGATCAACGCCCCGGACAGTACCTTGGCCAGCATGTTTCCCCCCTCCTTGTCTGCGTGCCGGGCGTTGCCCGGCCGCCGCTCTCCGTCCAGATCCTCCAGGTATTTCTCGGCCATGATGGCGGCCACCGCGCCGTCGCCGACGGCAGTGGCGA
>DATBML010000421.1:0-3566 GCA_036554885.1 Desulfuromonadales bacterium | reverse complement strand
AGAGATGGTTTGCCGGCGGCGCCCGGCCGGGGTAAAATGGTATCATCTCATGTGAAAAGGAGCTTCCGCCATGACCTATCGATTCCACACCCTGGCGCTGGCGGCCCTGCTGGTTCTGCTGCTCACCGCCTGTGCCGCGACACTTCCGCAAATTCCGGTCGACACCCGCTCGGTGCAGCCGGGCGAAACCGTCACCCGCGGCGGCAAGGTCGTCCTGCCGCTGCTCGGCACGCCGCTCGCCGTCGGGCAGAAACTGCCCTCCGTCAAGCTGGTCGACAACAACCTCAAGACCGTCGATCCGGCCGGGATGCAGGGTGAAGTCCTCTTGCTGAGCGTCGTCCCGTCCCTCGACACCCAGGTCTGCGAACGGCAGACGCACCTCCTCGGCGAAGAAGGCCCGAAACTGCCGTCCGGCGTCCGGCTCGTCACCATCAGCCGCGACCTTCCCTTCGCCCAGAAGCGCTTCGCTGAAGAGACTGGCTTCAAGGACATCCTCTTCCTCTCCGACTACCAGAAGTCCGACTTCGGTCAGGCGACCGGCCTGCTCGTCGACCAGATTTATCTGCTCGCCCGCTCGGTCATCCTCGTCGACCGCCAGGGGACGGTGCGCTACATCCAGGTCGTCCCCGAGCTCTCACACCTGCCCGACATGACGACGGCCTTTGCCAAGGCCGCTGAGCTGGCGGCGGAGAAGTAGCCAGCGCGGCGAAAAGACAAGAAAAGAGAGGCGACCAGAGTGAAGGTCGCCTCTCTTTTCTTGTCCAGCTGCAGTCAGCGGCCCAGTCCGGTCTTCCCGCTAATCCATCTTCAGGGGATTTTTATCCTCGCACGGAATCTTCACCTGGCACAGCCCACAGGGGGTAGCGCCGGTGCCGTAGTGTTCGGTGGCGTAAGGAGTGGTGACGTTGCGGATGTAGTCGAAGCACTTCTGCTTGTCGTGCCCGGCGTCGGTGATGGCGTCGGCAGGGCAGCGGCGGATGCAGGCGCCGCAGGTGCCTCTGGCGTACCAGAGGCACCAGTCCTGGTGGCCGGCGTAAGGACGGGGAGTCGGCGCCAGGTCGATCGCCGCCACCACCGAGCCGAAGCGCACCGCCTTGCCGAGGGGGGTGATCAGACCGTCGGAGAGGCCGAAGGTGCCGTGGCCGGCGATCCAGGCTGTGTGCCGCTCCGACCAGTTGGAGGCGAGTCCGTATTTCTCGCTCTGCCGGTAGGCGAAACCGGGCAGACGCTCGGGGGCGACCGCGGGGAAGCCGGCCGCGTTCAGCGCCGCGGCCAGGTGCAGGCGCAGCTCGCAGTTGAAGGCCTCGCCGAAGAAACGCGAGCGGGCCCAGCGCTCGGCCGGCACCTCGGTCTCGCACCGCTGGTCGGCGCGGGTCGCCTCGGTCTGCGGCAGGATGTAGCTGATGACCCGGAGGCGGTCGGCCGACAGGGGGACGTCGGGAAAGGCGAGGGCGAAGGCCTCGGCCGGGGTCCAGAAGAAGGGGCCGATGTCGGCCTTGAGCTTTGCGTAGAGCGGATCGTCGCCGCGGGCGAAGGCGACTCGCGGCTCGCCCCAGGCCTTCTCGTCCATCCCCTCGCCGAGAGAATTGGCCGCCGTGGCGCAGAAGTCGCGGATGACCTGCTCGATCCAGGACTTCGGTTCCCCTTGCGCTTCCTTCATCCTTCTTCCTTCATCCTTATCTCGTCAGCTGCCGGTACTTGATCCGGTGCGGCCGGTCGGCCTCGGCGCCGAGGCGCTTCTTCTTGTCCTCCTCGTATTCGGAGAAGTTCCCCTCGAACCAGACCACCTTGCTGTCCCCCTCGAAGGCGAGGATGTGGGTCGCGATGCGGTCGAGGAACCAGCGGTCGTGGCTGATGACCACGGCGCAGCCGCCGAAGTTCTCCAGCGCCTCCTCCAGCGCCCGCATGGTGTTGACGTCGAGATCGTTGGTCGGCTCGTCCAGAAGGATGACGTTGGCCCCTTCCTTCAGCATCTTGGCCAGGTGGACGCGGTTGCGCATGCCGCCTGAGAGGGTGCCGACCTTCTTCTGCTGGTCGCTGCCGGAGAAGTTGAAGCGCGACACGTAGGCACGGGAATTGACCAGTTGTTTCCCCAACTCGATCTGCTCCTGGCCGCCGGTGATCTCCTCCCAGATGCTCTTCTCGCCGTCGAGTTCGCGGCTCTGGTCGACGTAGGCGAGCTTGACCGTCTCGCCGACGCGGATGCTGCCGCCGTCCGCCTTCTCCTGGCCGGTGATCATCCGAAAGAGGGTCGACTTGCCGGCGCCGTTGGGACCGATGACGCCGACGATGCCGCCGGGCGGCAGGCGGAAGGACATCCCCTCGACCAGCAGGCGGTCGCCGAAGGCCTTGGCGACGCCCTCGGCCTCAATGACGATGTCGCCGAGGCGCGGTCCGGGCGGAATGTAGATCTCCAGCTCCTTTTCCTGCTTCTGCGCCTCCTGGCCGAGCAGCTTCTCGTAGGCGCTGATGCGCGCCTGGCTCTTGGCGTGACGGCCCTTGGGGGACATGCGGATCCACTCCAGCTCCCGCTCCAGCGTCTTCTGCCGACTCCCTTCAGACTTCTCCTCACGGCGCAGCCGCTCCTGCTTCTGCTCCAGCCAGGAAGAGTAGTTCCCCTTCCAGGGGATCCCCTCGCCGCGGTCGAGTTCGAGGATCCAGCCGGCGACGTTGTCGAGGAAGTAGCGGTCGTGGGTGACGGCGATGATGGTGCCGGCGTACTGCTGGAGGTGGTGCTCCAGCCAGGCGACCGACTCGGCGTCGAGGTGGTTGGTCGGCTCGTCGAGAAGCAGGATGTCGGGCTTCTGCAGCAGCAGCCGGCAGAGGGCGACGCGGCGCTTCTCGCCGCCGGAGAGGACCGCCACTTTCGCGTCGCCGGGCGGGCAGCGCAGCGCGTCCATCGCCATCTCCAGGCGGGCATCGAGATCCCAGGCGTCGAGGTGGTCGAGTTTCTCCTGCACCTGTGCCTGGCGGTCGCAGAGCTTCTCCATGTCGGCATCCGGGTCGGCGAAGGCGAGGTTGATCGCCTCGAACTCCTTCAGCAGGTCGACGGTCTCCTGCACTCCCTCCTCAACCACTTCGCGCACCGTCTTCTGGCAGTCGACCAGCGGCTCCTGCTCCAGGTAGCCGACGGTGTAGCCGGGGGAGAGGATGGTCTGGCCGTTGAACTCCTTGTCGACGCCGGCCAGGATGCGCAGCAGCGAGCTCTTGCCGCTGCCGTTGAGGCCGAGCACGCCGATCTTGGCGCCGTAGAAGTAGGAGAGCGAGATGTCCTTCAGCACGGGCTTCTTGTCGTAGAACTTCGACACCCGCATCATGGTGTAGATGATCTTGTTGCCTTCGTTGCTCATTAGCTGTTGAGACCTCCGTAGTCTTTAACATTCTGGGGAATGCAGTAGTCAGAATACAGAATTCAGAAGAAATGCTGATCTTCCGTGTTCTGTATTCTGTATTCCTTTTCCCTATTATTCCTTCTTGCCCAGCTTCTCCAGGTACTCCGCCCACTCCACCGGGGTGAGCGACTGTTTCTTGCTGTTGCACTCCTTGCAGGCCGGCACCACGTTGCC
>DATBML010000417.1:0-3658 GCA_036554885.1 Desulfuromonadales bacterium | reverse complement strand
CGGACCACCGCCGGCAGCTCCGGACCACCCTCGGTGCGGACTTCCTTGGCGTCAAGATATTCCCGCAGCAGGTTCCCCAGCCGGACGGGGTCGCCGGTCTTGATGTAATGGGCGTTGAGCCAGAGCAGCTTGTCCGGGTTGAAGACGCCGGCGGAGCGGCCGACGTTCTCCAGGCTGAACTTCTCGATCAGTTCGTCCATGGTGAAGATTTCCTGGTCGCCGTAGGACCAGCCGAGCCGGACCAGGTAATTGACCATCGCCTCGGGCAGGTACCCCATCTCGCGGTAGGCCATCACCGAGGTGGCGCCGTGCCGCTTGGAGAGACGGGTCTTGTCGGCCCCGAGGATCATCGGCACATGGGCGAACTCGGGGACCGGGTAGCCAAGCGCCTGATACATCAGAATCTGCCGGGGGGTGTTGTTGATGTGGTCGTCGCCGCGAATGACCAGGTTGATTCCCATCTCCGCATCGTCGACCACGACCACGAAGTTGTAGGTGGGCGTACCGTCGGAACGCTGGATAATGACGTCGTCGAGTTCTTCGTTCTGGAAGGAGATCGGCCCCTTGATCCGGTCGGCGAAGGTGGTTGCCCCCGCCTGCGGCGAACGGAAGCGCACCACGAACGGACGCTCCGCCGGATGGTCGGTGCGGTTGCGGCAGGTGCCGTCGTATTTCGGTTTGCCGCCGCTCTTCAGCGCCGCCTCGCGCTTGGCCTCGAGCTCTTCGGCCGTGCAGTAGCAGCGGAATGCCTTGCCGGCGGCCAGCAACTCCTCCACCTTCTGCCGGTAGAGGTCGAAACGGTCGGACTGGTAGTACGGACCCTCGTCGTAGGAGAGTCCCAGCCACTCCATCGCCTGCAGGATGGCATCCACCGACTCCTGGGTGGAACGGGCAACGTCGGTATCCTCGATGCGCAGGATGAACGTCCCTTTTTCCTTGCGAGCCAGCAGGTAGTTGAACAGCGCCGTGCGGGCGCCGCCGATATGCAGGTAGCCGGTCGGACTGGGGGCAAAACGAACACGCAGGTTGGACATTTCGAACTCCTGAAAACCGGTGATTGGTGACCCGGTTTTATACTGCAACCGGCACGGAAATGACAAGGTTTTTCTGGCTAGGCGACGATCACTCCGGCATAGCCGACCACCTCGGTCTGGTCGCCGGTGACATCCCCAGAATTACCGTAGCGCACCAGGCTTGCGGCAGTCGCTCCAAGCTCTGCAGCCGCCGCCAGCATCATGACCGTCGGCATGAAACCGCACATGGAAATTCTCCGCTCGCACACTGTCCGGTAAAGCCCTTCGGGGTCGAGCGCGAGGACCCGGTCGAGGGCCAGGCGGTCTTTTCCGCGCGCGATGTCGCCCGGTTCGTAATGGGTCATATCGCTGCTGGCGACCAGCAGGACCTTCTGCCCGAATCGGGCCAGGGCGCCCCCCAGCGCTTTCCCGATGGCCGACAGGTCCGCCAGACGCAAATGACCGAGGCAGATCGGCACGATGGCGGCCTGCGGATTGAGGACCTGGATGAACGGGACCTGGACTTCCAGAGAGTGTTCGAAGCGATGCGCCTCCGGGTCGGCACTCAGGCCGGGGCACTCGGCAAGAAGCGTGTCGGCGAGTTCGCCGTCAATGGCCACCGCCCCGAGCGGGGTAAGCCAGCTGCCGGCCGGGAAAACAGCAGCGGGGTGACCGACCCCGTGGTGATTGGGTCCGATGATGACGACGCGGGAGGGAATCTGGACCCGGGCGAAGGTCTCGCCGGCAATGGCTCCGGAATAGACATAACCGGCATGGGGCACCATGACGCCGATGGCCGGCTGCGGCGCCGGAACCTTCGGCAGAAGCTCCTCTACGGCGTGACGCAGGGCATCCGGGCGCCCGGGATAAAACTGACCGGCGACAGCAGCGGACCGTTGCATGGGAAGCTCCACGAATTTTCGGGCGTCCGCCGCCTTGGCGATTTCAGCGGAAGAACAGCCGCAGGGCCATGTAGGAGCCGGTGAGGATCAGGAAGCCGGCGAATGTCCTCATCAGCTTAGCATGGTCGGTGCGCGAGGCAAGCCGCACTCCCAGGCGGGCGAAGACAATGGTCAGGGGAGCGATGATGACGGCCACCAACTGGTTCACATAGCCCAGGGAAAACGGTGGAAGCTGTGGCAACCCCCAGCCGTGGAAGACGTAAGAGATCGACCCGGCGATGGCAGAGATGACCATCAGGGCGCTGGAGTTCCCCACCGCCAGGTGAATCGGCTGGCGCAGCAGTATCACCATCATGGGGACGGCTATGACCCCGCCGCCGACGCCGAAAAAGGCGGAGAAGGTGCCGACGACAAAGCCGGTCAGCAGCAGCCAGCGGGTCGGGATGCCGGAAGACTCCTCCGGCGGCAGGTGGGATTGGTGGCGGAACATCTTCAGCCCCGAACCGATCTGCATCAGGCCGAACAGCCCCTTGAGCACGTCCCCCGGCAACCCGGCCGCCAGGGACGAGCCGGCCAGGACGCCGAAGACGCCACCACACGCCATGCGCGACACCTGACGCCACTCGACGTTGCCACGTTTGCGGTGTCCCATGGTGCTGCTGACGGCGGTGGGTATGATGATCGCCAGGCTCGTGCCGAAAGCGGCATGGACAATAATGTCGGGAGAAAACCCCGCCACCTTGAAGGACCAGAGGAACAGGGGGATCAGAATGATCCCCCCGCCAATCCCCATGAGACCGGCCAAAAAACCCGCCAGGGAGCCGACCAGAACGAACAGGAGGAGAATGGGCGGAGAGAAGGCGTGCATGGCCGCAGAAGCAAAAAAAGCCAGCCGCAAGGGGCTGGCTTGGTTTCTTGTTGGAGGCCCCGACCAGATTCGAACTGGTGATGGAGGTTTTGCAGACCTCTGCCTTACCACTTGGCGACGGGGCCCCGGAACGACGCCGCAGGCGGCGTTCAAGGCTCGGTAGTGATATCAAATCGCTACCGGGGTGTCAAGGAGAAAAATGGAGATCGGCTGTCGTCGGCAGGGCGCCCGGCCGCTCAGGCAAACACCGCCAGGCGGCGCAGAATCTCTGCTTGCGGCACATCCTCGACAGTCACTTCCCCTCCTTCGAGCAGGCTCACCAGGTGACAGAGGTGTGAATTTTCACCTTCCCGGACCACCTCACCCGTCAGTGTCGCATACTCGAGGACCACTTCCCATTCGCTGCGAGTGATCCTGCTCTCCTGCAGCGCCTTTTCCAGCACTCCCTGGATCAACGGCATGGCCATACCCTCCCTCAAATTCAGCTTTTCATGCAGCCGTGCAGATAATCGGCAAGCCGGCTCGACCTGTCTATAGCTTCTCCTCGACGGATCTGACCTTGCCCGCCATGGTATGTTCCCCACGGTCCCGCCGGTCATCGATCTTGATCAGGGTCGAGACGCGTACGGCGCCGGCGCTGAAAGGAGACTCGTGCATTCGACGGATGACATCGAGGATTTCACCGATCTCGCCTTCGATGATAGTTCCCATCGGCGTCAACTGGTGCTTGAGGCCCGAGTCACGCAACACCGAAAGGCATCCGGCGACATACAGCGAAACACCGGGCGTTGCCGTGCCGAGGGGAGTGATGCTGACTTCGACAATGGCCATGGGCAATTTTTCCTCGACTATCTGGTCGACGGGTTAACATCTTT
>DATBML010000353.1:0-6107 GCA_036554885.1 Desulfuromonadales bacterium | reverse complement strand
CGATCTCGGCGAGGGTCTCGGCGCGGCGGCGTTCGGTGTGTTCCAGTCCCCGCTTCCCCTTTCGGTGGCGACGGAAGTAGAGTTCGGCATTCTCCTGGGGCGAGAGGGCCGGGTCTAGGGCGATCCTGACCGGCGCCGGCGGATCGGAATACCAGTCGTCAAGCACGACCTCGGCGAGCCCACGCCGCAGGTGATGCAGGCTGGCGAGCAGCAGGTCGCCCAGTTCTCGCTGTCGCTCGAAAGTGCAAGCCTTCTCTGACTCGGCATCAATGTTCTCCAACCGCTTCCGGAGACGGGCGATTCCCTTGGCCACGATCCGTTCCAGCTCCGACTTGCCGCCGCTGAAGAGTTCATCGCCAGCACAGTCAGCATAGAAAGCATCGGCCGCCTGCGAAGGGCTGACGAAGGAACGGCCATCCTCAAGACTGATCAATTCTGGAGAAAAGGCCGAAAGGACAGGCTTTTGTCTCCACATTCCGAGAACTGGCCTGAACTCTCGAGTGAGCCAGCGTTGGCGGAAACGGGACAAAATCTCCTGCGGGGGCAGGCCCGCCTCAACGCCAGCCGCCAGGTCTTCGGCCAGCAAAGGGGTCATGGGAGTCACGTTCTCGAGGAGCCAGGAGCGGATAGAGCCGCCGGCGGGAACCTCCGGCACACCCGCCTCCAGATCGACGCGGCGGGGCCGGTCGGGCGGTCGGTATGGCAATCCGGGCAGAACCGCCCTTGCCTTGTCTTCGTTGCGCAGCAGGGCATCGACAATCCGCTCGTCGCCGTCGAGCAGAATGAGGTTGGCATGCGGGCCGAGCAGTTCGGCAACCAGACACCAGCGCTCACCGGCTTCACCGGCAAAGAGAAACCTGACCACCCGCTCACCGGGGAGACGCTCGATCTCCAACAGGCGGGTCAGGCGCGAACGCAGCAATTGACAGAAACGCGGCGGTGTAGCCGGATTGGGTAATCTGGCCCCGGTCAGATGGAGACGGCTGGCCCGGGGGGCAGCGGAGATGAGCAGGCGCAGGTTCTGCCGACCGGTCCAGAGACGAAGGACGAGATCGTGCAGGCCGGTCTGGTGAATCTTGCAGACCGCAGCGCCGCGAACTGTCTGATTCAGTTCGCGGACGACGGCCTCGATGAACAGGAGGTCCATGGGCATGGAGGGAGATTAGACGAAACCGGGCTGGGCCGCAAGGCTTTACCGACAGCGCTACGACTTGCCCGCCCGAAGCGCCTCGATGCGCTCCTCCAGCGGCGGATGGGTCATAAATAGCCGCTTCAGGCCGCCGCCCCTGGCGCCGGAAATTCCGAAGGCCGCCATCTGGTCGGGGAGCGGATGCGGGGTCGCTTTCTGTAAACGCTGCAGGGCGGCGATCATCTTCTCCCGGCCTGCCAGATCGGCGCTGCCGGCATCGGCGCGGAACTCCCGTTGCCGGCTGAACCACATCACGACAATGCTGGCGAGGATGCCGAAGACCAACTGGGCAACGATCGAAGTGACATAAAAGGCCGGACCGTGGCCGCGCTCGGTTTTGAACACGGTTCGGTCGACCAGGTGCCCTACCACCCGCGACAGGACAATAACGAAGGTGTTCACCACTCCCTGGATCAGGGCCAGGGTGATCATGTCGCCGTTGGCGACATGACTGACCTCATGGGCGAGGACCGCCTCCGCCTCCTCCTCATTCATGGATTGCAGCAGTCCGGTGCTGACCGCGACCAGAGCGCTGTTTCTTCGCATGCCGGTGGCAAAGGCGTTGACATCAGGAGAATTGTAGATCGCCACCTCAGGCATGCCGATGCCGGCCCGCTCGGCCTGCCGCCGGACGGTGTTGACCAGCCATGCTTCGGTGTTGCTGCGGGGGCTCTCGATGACCTGGGCGCCGGTCAGCCGTTTGGCCGTCCATTTGGAGATGACCAGCGATATCAACGAACCGCCGAAACCGAAGACAGAAGCGAAAATCAGGAGGTTGGCAAGGTTGAGGCCAACCCCTTGCTCATCGAGAATGCGATCGACTCCCAGCAGGCTCAGGACGATACCGAGAACAAGGACAATCGCCAGGTTGGTAATGATGAACAGCACAACTCGTTTCATGACTGTTTCTCCTATGTTTCGATTTATGCTGAAAAGTACTGTAAGGCTCGGAATGCGGGTACCAACCGCGATTACGAGGGCGAACACAGGAACGTCTTTCTCCCCCACATTACTCATCCCTCCGCGCCGGGTCGGATGACAAGATGGCGTGTCGGCTCCCTTCCCGTACTCTCCGCCACAAGACCACGGCCGGAAATGATCCGGTGCTGCATCTTGCGCAGGGCTGGACGACGCGGGGCCAGAGGCACCTCTACCCCTTCAGCGATGACCCGCCGGATGGCCGCCTCCGTCTCCTCCACCATCTCGTTCACCTCCTCACCCTCGACCCCTTCCATAATGTGGAAGGTCCGCTCCAGCAGCCGCCGCATCTCGTTGGCGGTATTCCGTTTGATGAAGTGCAGCGATACCCCGCCCTTCTCCATAATCCGTCTGAGGCGCAGGTCGTCGTTCCGGGAACGGAGCGCCAGAATCATGTCAGCCTGCTCCGGCCCGCCGACTGTGCGGGCGTTGAGGCCAAGGCTGCGAATCACCCGCTCAAGGAGATCGCGGGAAACTGCATAGGGGTAGATGCGGGCCGGACCGCGGCGGGAACGTTCTTCCGCCGCCAGGACCGGGTGAACTGGCGTCTCTTCATCCTGAACCATTACGTGGATCTGGCCGTTGGCAGCCTGTTCGCGGCGCTCGCCGCGGGGAGGGAAGCCACGCAGTAGAGCATCTACGGCAGCCGCGGTGTCGGGGTGAACGATCACTTCGTCCCGATCCACCATCTCCACCACGATGTCGAAGGTGGGAGGCGCCCGGCGTTCGCTGACGGTTTTCGGGGTACGCCGACGGCGTGCCTCCTCGTCGCTGAGGGTCACAACCTGGACGCCGCCCACCAGGTCGGAAAGTGTGGGGTTCTTGACCAGGTTTTCAAGGATATTGCCATGAGCCGTGCCGATGAGCTGGACCCCTCGCTCGGCGATGGTGCGGGCCGCTGACGCCTCGGCCTCGGTGCCGATCTCGTCGACAATGATCACCTCCGGCATGTGGTTCTCCACCGCCTCAATCATGACGGCGTGCTGGCGCTCGACGCGCGGCACCTGCATCCGCCGGGCGCTGCCGATTCCCGGGTGGGGGATGTCGCCGTCGCCGGCGATCTCGTTGGAGGTATCGATGACGATCACCCGCTTGTGCAGATCGTCGGCGAGCACCCTCGCCATTTCCCGCAGCTTGGTTGTCTTCCCCACCCCTGGCCGCCCAAGGATGAGAAGGCTCTGGCCGGTTTCAATCAGGTCGCGCAACAGCTCGATCCCGCCGAACACCGCCCGCCCGACACGGAGGGTCAAGCCGACAATCTGCCCCTTGCGGTTGCGAATGGCGGAGATGCGGTGGAGTGTCCGCTCGATACCGGCTCGGTTGTCGTCGCCGAATTCTCCCAGGAAGGCCGTCACATAGGTCAGGTCTTCCTGCCCGACCAGGCGGTCGGAAAGTGGCAGGACCCTCTCGGGGAAGCGGGCCTCGGGGACTCTTCCCAGGTCCATCACCACCTCGATGAGTTTATCCAGCTCCGTCTTGATGAGGGCTGCCTGCAATTCGGCAGGCAGGGTGGCCACCAGCAGGAGGATGTCCTCGCCCGGGGAAGCGAATTTTTTCCGGCTGTTTTTCACACAGTCTCCTCTCAGGTGCCTGCCGTTGAGCCTAATTATACACGGCTTTTCTCGTGACTCAGACATTGCCAGCTTGCCGAGCTTGAGGGTGCGATTCCGGTCCTGATCTATTCTCCGCCATCATAAGCTGCCAACCCCTGAAACTCTGCTATATTTAGTGCCGCATAGCGTCGGCATCATCCAATATTAATTCTTGACTAGTACGCTCCAAACTGGTACCGATAATTCCCTCAAGGTTCCTCAGCATTGAACTGTCAATTCGCGATTCACCGAGCGCATCTCAAACCCCAAGGAGGCTGACCATGTCCCAAGATAACCAGTACCGGCTCGGCACCAAGGCCCTGCATGCCGGCCAGACTCCCGATCCTACGACCAACGCACGTGCCGTCCCCATCTACCAGACCAGTTCCTACATTTTCAACTCCTCGGAGCACGCTGCTAACCTCTTCGCACTCAAGGAGATGGGGAACATCTACACCCGCCTGATGAATCCAACCACCGACGTGCTGGAGAAGCGACTGGCGGAGATGGACGGCGGTGTCGGCGCCCTCGCGCTCGCCTCCGGCTCTTCGGCCATCACCCTCGCCATCCTCAACCTGGCCAAGGCCGGCGACAACATCGTCTCCAGCAGCTTCCTCTACGGCGGCACCTACAACCTCTTTCATCACACCCTGGCCCGGATGGGGATCAAGGTCAAGTTCGTCAACACTGCCGATCCGCAGAACGTTGCCGCCGCCATTGACGAGAGCACCAAAGCGGTCTTCACCGAATCGATCGGCAATCCGAAGAACAACGTCGATGACTTCGCGGCGATCGCCAGGGTGGCCCACGACCACGGGCTCCCCTTCATCGTAGACAACACCGTTACCACGCCCGCCCTGTTCCGCCCCATCGAGCACGGCGCCGATATCGTCTGCTACTCTCTGACCAAGTTCATCGGCGGTCACGGCACCAGCATCGGCGGCGCGGTGGTCGACAGCGGCAGCTTCGACTGGTCGAGCGGTCGCTTCCCCGAATTCACCACCCCCGATCCGAGCTACCACGGCCTGGTCTACCACGATGCCCTCGGCAAACTTGCTTACATCCTGAAGATGCGCGTCACCCTGCTGCGCGACATGGGCCCCTGCCTCTCACCGTTCAACGCCTTCCTCTTCCTGCAGGGCCTCGAGACTCTGCACGTGCGGATGCCGCGGCACTGCGAGAACGCTTTGAAAGTGGCTAGTTTCCTCGAGTCCCACCCCGGCGTCTCCTGGGTGAACTACCCGGGGCTCCCCAGCCACCCCGACCATGCACGGGCGCAGAAATACCTGCCCGCCGGCCAGGGAGCGATTCTCGGCTTCGGCATCAAGGGGGGGGCAGCGGCCGGCGCCAGATTCATCGACAACGTCAAGCTCGCCAGCCACCTGGCCAACATCGGGGACGCCAAGACCCTGGTCATCCATCCGGCAACCACCACCCACCAGCAGTTGACTGCCGACCAGCAGATCGCTGCCGGTGTCTCCCCCGATTATATCCGGGTATCAGTCGGCATCGAGGATGTGGCGGACATCATCGCCGACCTCGACCAGGCCCTTCGCACCAGCCAGCAATAGTCAAACAATCCATTGGGCAATAAAAAAGGCGGGTCCGCAAGGATCCGCCCTTTTTATTGCCCGAACCGGCGAGGCATGTTATATTTCGCCGCCTGTATCCTGCCATCTATCCGCTGAACCCTGACTACAGAAAAGTATCGCCTTGTCCCGCTCACGCTATAAAAACTATTTCGAATATGCCCTGTTCCTTATAATGAATGCCGTGGCCAGAGCGTTGCCACGGCGCCTGGCGCTCAAACTCGGCGCCGGTATCGGCGCGCTCACTCCCTATCTGCTACCGAAGCGCAAGCAAACCGCCTATGCCAACCTGCGCCGGGCGTTTCCGGAAAAATCGGAAGCAGAGATCCGCGCGATCCTGGCGAAAATGTTCCGTCATCTGGGCAAGAGCGGTTTCGAAATGCTCCTTGTCGACAAATTCCAGACAAAACGGGATCTGGAAAGATTCTTCGAGTTTCACGGCATCGAGCACTTGCGCGACGCTTACGCCCTTGACCGCGGGGTGTTCATCCTGAGCGGTCATATCGGCTTTTGGGAAGTCGGCACCTTCTTTCTCGGCGCTCTCGGCTTTCCCGCCGATTTCGTCGCCAAGCAGATGCGCAATCCCTACATCGGCCGATACTTCGAAAAGCTGCGCGAGGCCGGCGGCGGCCGCGTCATCGACGCCCGCCAAGGTGCGCGCAAGATCGTCCGCTCATTTGCCGAGAAACGCGGAGTCTGTGTCCTGCTCGACCAACACACCTCGCCGAAGACTTCCGTCAAAGTTGACTTCTTTGGCAG
>DATBML010000291.1:0-4773 GCA_036554885.1 Desulfuromonadales bacterium | reverse complement strand
CCCCATCATCAGCCGGACAGCTTTCCCGATGTGCGAGTCGGTATCTCCGTGCGTTCGCCGACGCTGATCGAGGTAGCCTAGCGAGCGGGGTGACCGACGGGGGATGGCTGCCAGCAGCTGAAAAGGAAAGTCGTATCTCGCCGTTCAAGTCGGCACTTCCCCGACCGGACGGCTTTTCTCCCGGTCCGCCGCAGTTTCTGCCATTCCAAGGTTTGCGTATGGACGATTTGGGGAAGATTGATTTGAACGCTTCTGCCGGTCCAGGACTCAGCAAGTCACTTCTCCTCAAGGGGATGCAGTGCCCCAAGGCCCTTTACCTTTCCAAACACCCACCCGCTTTCCATTTGCCCCTGCAGCCCGATCGGGAGGCCCGCTACCAGATCGGCACAGAGGTCGGCCTGCTCGCTAGGAGCCTTTTTCCCGGCGGCGTCGAGGTGCCCTACGCGGGGCTTGCCGTCTCCGATCAGGTGGCCAGGACCCGCGAGCTGATCGAGGCCGGGGAACCGGTCATCTATGAAGCCTCCTTCGCCTGGGACGGGATATTCGTCAAGGTTGATATCCTGGTGCGTGTTGGCAGCATCTGGGAGATTCACGAGGTGAAGATGGCGACCTCCGTCAAGGATATCAACCTCGACGATGTAGCCATCCAGTATTTTGTGCTCTCCCGTTCCGGGCTTTCGGTCTCCCGGACCTTGCTCGTCCACATCGACAACCGTTACGTCCGCCAGGGAGACCTGGACGTCCATCGTCTCTTCGCCGGCGAAGAGGTGACCGAGGCGGTGCTCGCCCGCCAGGGCGGACTGCCGGAACGGATCGAGCGTCTGCGGGCGACCCTGACTGAAGGCCATGAGCCGGCCATCGACATCGGCCCCTGGTGCACCGACCCCTACGAGTGCGACTTCATTCCCTACTGCTGGCGGCACATCCCCGACGAGTCGATCTTCTCCCTCAGCGGCAGCGCCGCCGACAAGTTCGCCCTTTATTACGCGGGGTTCGTCCGCCTTGGGGAGGTGCCGCTCGACCGTCTCAAGGGCAGGCAGCGTTTCGAGGCCGAGGCCACACTCGGCCGGCAGGATACGATCCACCCGGAACGGATTCGGGACTTCCTCGACAGCCTCTGGTATCCGCTCTGCCACCTCGACTTCGAAACCTTCGATACCCCCATCCCCCCCTTCGACGGCGTGCGCCCCTACCAGAAAATCCCCTTTCAGTACTCTCTTTACTTCCAGCCGCAGGAAGGAGTGCAAGCCGAGCACCGCGAGTTTCTGGCGATGCCGGGAAGCGACCCGCGCCGGGAGTTGGCCGAGCGGCTGCTCGCCGAGATACCGGAGGGAGCCTGTGTTCTAACCTACAACCAGGCCTTCGAGAAAGGAGTGCTTCGCGAGTTGGCGGCCGCATTCCCCGATCTGGCGCCGGCTATCGAGGCGCGCCTTGCCGGCGTCCGCGACCTGATGCTGCCGTTCAAGCGGCGCGACGTTTATTGCTGGCCGATGCAGGGGTCCTACTCGATCAAGAAAGTTTTGCCGGCTCTGGTGCCGGACCTCTCCTACGAGGGACTGAGCGTGGCAGACGGGCAGATGGCGATGCTCGCCTGGCACGAGATGGGCGCGGCGGACGACCCGGAGAGGGTTACCGAGATCCGGCGGGCGCTCCTGGAGTATTGCCGGCTTGATACATTAGCGATGGTGAGGATTCTCGAAGAGTTGAAAAAAATGAGCTGAAGCCGGCAGCGGGTCGGCAACCGGCCTGCAGCCCCGGTCCGCTCAAGCATGGCCCGCTGCCGGGCCGTCAAAAGGAGAGACGATCTTGCCCAAGGAATCGACCAGTACCGTAAGGATGTTCGGCGTCCTGCACACGATTCGCAAAGGGCGCGGCCTGGCGTCTACCGCCGAGGTCCCCATTCCGGCAGAAGGACGCAGAGCCCGCGAAATCGCCCATGAACTCGACCTGCCTCTCGACAAGATCGAGGGGGTATTCGTCAACGCCATCGTCTACGACATCGATCACCTTGTCCTGCCCGGCGACCGGGTTGCCTTCGTCCCGACGGGAGTCCCCGGCCCGCATCGCTTCATGCTGGGCGTCCACCAGGCCGGGCAGGGGAAGAAAGACTAGATCTGACAGGGAGCACCGCGTTCTGCCTGCCGGCTGGGGTCCGTTTCTCGATCGCTTTCGGATGGCCGGCCGTATCTTTTTGCCGCCTGCTAAACCGCATTCCCGCCTTTATCCCTGCGCCAGCGCCTCCCGCTCTCCGGCTGGTAGCCCGTCGACGTACTCGCTCATCCCACGCAACGTGTTGCCGAGAAAAATGCGCTCGCGGGCGAAAATGTCGGGCGGCAGCTGGCGGATGTTTCGGTAGACCTCGTCCCGCGCCAGTAGCCAGTTGAAGAGTGCCTCTTCCCGGCGCGGCGCATCGGCGGCGGCTGTGGCGGCCACACCCTGGACCCATAGTCGCAACTGCCGACGACCGATCCGCAAATGGTCGAGGGCGTTGTCGACCAGTCCGTAGTGGGCGAAAACCATGCGGCGGGGCGCCAGGTCGATCATTCGTTCGACGGAGTCGAGGGCGACGGGGAGCAGGAACCGTGGCGGGGTGGCCGGGCGCATGTAAATCCCTTCGGGCACCTCGCTGCGCACGCCGGCCACCTCGCCGGCGAAGAGCAGATCGCCCAGCAGATAGCAGCAGTGGTGCTGGGCATGCCCCGGGGTGAGAAAGGCGCGCACGCCGGTCGCCCCGATTTTTTCTTCGAAGCCGATCCTTTCCTGCGGAACCGGCACGATCTCTCCGTAAGCTTCGGCCAGTGCTCCTAACACTTTGCGCGACCCCTGCCAAAGTTTCTCCGGCGCGACCAGATGCGGGCTGCCCTCGGGATGGCAAATCACCCGCGCTTCGGGGAATTCCCGCAACAGTGCTCCCGTGCCGCCGGCATGATCGATGTGGATGTGGGTCAGCAGTACATAGTCGATGCGTACGACACCGTGCCGACGCAGTTCACGAATCAGATGGGGGATGGTCGACAGTGGTCCCGGGTCGACGAGAAGGGTGAAGCCGTCCCCACGGTAGTACCAGGCGCTGATGAATTTGCGGAAACCATCGAGTGCCCGGAGGTCGAGGTCGATGCAGACGAGGTTGTCGAGGTCCATGCTCTTTCCTTGCTGAGTGTTGAATGTGCCGGTATCGTGTCACCGGCCGTACCGCTTGAATCATCTGATTGTGGCGCGGGGAAAACCGCTTTGTCAACGTCTCATAGGCAGGTAACCAATTGAAGAATACCCATGCGTCTTTCTGGCTCGTCCGGACAACGGACCAGGGCGTGGCTCCTTCCGCTTGCCGGCAAGTGCTATAATTTCCCCAGGTAAACTCCCGACTTTGCCCGGTGAGCTTGCCTTCTCGATCCGTTTGAGGCGAAATCCCGGCTTGTCCCCGGAAAGGAGGAGCCTTGAGATGAAAACCAAAGCATTTTTTCCCGTTCTTGCCCTGTGTGCGGCCTGTCTCTGCCTGGCGGCATCCGTTGCTGCGGTACGCATTGAGGAGTGGGATGTCCCAACTCCCCGCTCCTTTCCCCACGACCCGGCGATCGCTCCGGATGGCGCCCTGTGGTACACCGGCATGCGTACCGACACCCTCGGGCGGCTTGATCCGCAGAGCGGGCAACTGCGCGAGTATGCCCTGAAAACTCCCGATTCCGGCCCTCACGGGTTGGTGGCCGACCGGCAGGGGAACATCTGGTTTACCGCCAACGCCAAGGGGTACATCGGCAAGCTCGACCCGCAGACCGGCGAGGTGACCGAGTATCTCATGCCCGACCCGGCCGCCGGCGACCCGCACACCCTTGTATTCGACGCCGGCGGAGTCCTCTGGTTCACCGTCCAGCGCGGGAACTTCGTCGGACGGCTTGATCCCGCGACCGGTAAAATCGACCTGAGGCGCTCCCCTACCCCCGGTTCACGACCCTACGGGATTGTCGTAGACTCGCAAGGGATCCCATTCTTCTGCGAGTTCGGCAGCAACCGGATCGGCCGCATCGACCCCGCCACCCTGCACATTACGGAATATCTCCTGCCGGAAGGGGCGCGGCCGCGGCGGATCGCCGCCACCTCCGACGGCCTGATCTGGTACACAGATTACGCCCGCGGCTATCTGGGACGGCTCGATCCGAAAAGCGGCCAGGTGGAGGAGTGGCCGTCGCCGGCCGGCAAGGGGGCTGCCCCGTACGGAATGGCCGCCACTCCTGACGGCGCCGTCTGGTACAGCGAATCGGGCGTCGAGCCGAATACCATCGTCCGCTTCGACCCGAAGGCCAGGAATTTCGCCACCTGGCCTGTCCCCTCCGGCGGCGGCGTGGTGCGGCACATGGTGGCGACGCCGCAAGGGAATCTCTACATCGCCTGCAGCGGCGTCAACAAGGTCGGAGTGGTGCGGGCCAAGTAAGGGATGCCTGTCCGCAGGCGGCAAGCGACGAACGATACCGCTGAGGTTTTCCTTTGCCGAAACCGTCCTCGCTTGCTATCTTCGGCAGAAAGAAACCCCGGACGGACAGGACCATGCCGATTCGCTTTCTGCACACCGCCGATATCCACCTCGGCAAGACCTACCGCAATTCCGCCGGCGAGGCCGAGCGCTTCGCTGATTTCTTCCGCTGCCTGGCCGGGATCGTCGCCGATGCCGTTCGGGAGGAGGTCGACTTCGTCCTGATCGGCGGTGACCTTTTCCATATGGGGCAGATTCTCCCCCGGACCTTCGCCGCAGCCATCGAAACGCTGCAGCCGCTCAGG
>DATBML010000164.1:0-4228 GCA_036554885.1 Desulfuromonadales bacterium | reverse complement strand
GTCGACCGGGATCGAAACGGCCAGCAGGAAGGGGCGGACGGCGGTGAATTGCCCAACCATTTCCGGCGGCAAAGGCAAAAGCCGGGCCTTGCGCTTGCCCGAGGTCGCCTCGCGGACCGAGAGGTTGGGATGGCCGACGGTGTAGAAGTAGGCGTCGATCTCGTCGTTCTGGAACAGGTCGGAGGCTAAGGCGGCCTGATCCTCCCGCAATACAACCTCTTCCGGCTTGACTCCTGCCTTCTCCAGCAGAAGCCGGGCGTTTTCGTTGTCGCCGGAGCCGGGAGCCCCGATGTTGACCCGCTTCCCCTTGAGGTCGGCCAGACCGGCAATCCCCGCATCTTCGGCGGCGACCAGCGTCAGCGCCTCGCTATGCAGGGCAAGGACGGCGCGCAGGCTGGCCTGCGGGCGACCCTCCCACGGGCCGAGCCCCTGCGTTGCCTTGAACAGCATGTCGGCCTGAGCCAGCCCGAAGGCGACCTTGCCTGCCAGCACGTCATTGATGTTCTGCTCCGAACCCTGCGAAGCCTGGTTGACCAGGCGGAGGCACGATTCGCCGCTGCTGCGGTTGAAGACCTTGGCCAGAGCGGCGCTGGCGGCGTAGTAGACGCCGGTGGTGTTACCCGAGCCGACCGCCAGCATTTGCGGTTCGGCGGCCCAGCCGGTGCCTGTAAGGATAAGCAGCACGGCCATGATGGAATTGAATAGAATCATGCTCCTTCTCATGAAGCCTCCTTTACCAATGGAAAATAGTTAACGCCGGCAGACTGCCTCTGCCCGTGCTTGCCTCCGGTCCCCCTGCCGCCGGCAGAGACTATTGGCTCGTTGCCTGGAGCCGCGGATTCGCCACCCCCTCGCGGATGCGGGTAGAGAAGAGCGGGTCCTGGTCGGCGGCTTTGGCCCGGGCGGTGATCTCTCCGCGCCGGCGCAGCTCCTCCAGGGGGAGCGTGGTGTCGATGCTGCCCCGATCGTACATCAGCTCGGCGAGATGGCCGTTGGCGAAGATGCGCCAATCGAGCTTCTGCGACAGGCCGAGGTTCTTCAGGTGATAGCGAATGGCCGTGGTGCAGTTGTGGGTCAGGGCGTTGTACCATTTCGGGTGCTGCGCCAGCCGGTTGACCTCGGCCAGGTAGTCTAACAGCAGCTCGCGCGCCCGGTCGGCGGACATCCGGATACGGTACAGGTAGAGCTGTTCGCCGCGATGGTTGGTGCGCAGCCGCACCACGTCCCGCTCGTCCGCCACCACGTAGTAGACCTCGAACTGCCGGAAGAAGCCGCGTACCGCGGAATAGCTCTCCCCCTTCTCCTTGCGGGTCTCGATGGAGATCGCCAGGGGCGGGCCATCGGCGAACTCCCAGCTGGCGATGGTATGGGCGATCGCCGTCGGCCCCCAGAAGCAGAGGTAGAGGTCGACCCCGCGCAGTTGGTCGAAGTCGTAGCTGCGCGTTTCCCAGCGCTCGGTATAGTCGGTCTCGCTGCGGTAGTCGAAGTTGCGCACGTTGCGCACGGTCAGCCGGTTCCCCTCGACGGTGGCCGTGGCCGTGCGGGCGACGTCCGGCAGCCAGTCGCGGTCGTTGCTCGGCGGAATGAACAGCCACCAGCCGAGGACGGCGACGAAAGCCGCCAGCACGACGAGCATCGCCCGACGGTAGGGTCGCAGCCACAGCAGCAGGGCCAGGCTGCCGATGGCGAAGGCGGCCGACAGCCACCACGCCTGCCAACGGACTGCCGGTCCGTCGAACCAGAGCGCCGCCGCGCCCCAGGCCACCGCCAGCAGCAGCAACGGAGTCAGCAGGACCCGGGCCGTCATCCGTATGTGCCGCATCTTCATCGTTGCCGCTCTCCTGTGGACATCCCGTCTACCCCTTTCACCAGCCCGTAGGCACGGCTTCTGTCCATTCACAGCGATCGGCCACGGTTTGCGCGACATCTTTGCTGCCGATGCCGTGGACCATGAGGCCAAGGACGCGCTCGTCGTCGTCGTATTCGGTGTGCGCCGCCATCGGGTTGGCGACCCCCAAACCGAAAATGTTGGTCAGGTCGGCGACGTTGAGAATGACGTTGGTCAGCGTCGGGCAGAGCCGCGAATCGATGTGCTGGTCGAGGAACTTCGGCGGGATGGCGTAACTGAAGAGATCGTTCGGATCGCTGAAGGCGATCAGCCGCGTCTGCCGGAAGAGCCGTTCGCCGGCCCGGGGCGAGCCCTCCCGGCAGATCTCCTCGATCTGGCCGTGCACCGCCGGCTCGGGCTGGCCGAGCTGCAGCAGCGGCAGCTGGTTGGAGAGCATGAAGACCGGGAAGGTCTTCTCCTCCAGGACCTTCACCCGGTCGCGGAGCTTCGGGTCGGCCTTGGCCACGGCGGCGATCTTCTGCAGCGCATCGGAGGTGACCCGGCTGCCGAGGCTGTGGGTGATGAAGACGTAGTCGTCCTTGAGTATGTCGAGGCTCTCCGGACTGGTGCCGTCGCAAAAAACCGTTCCGGCCTCGGGCAGGGTCTCCCAGGTTTCGCTCATCATCCAGCAGAGGGACTGCGCCACCGAGACCTGGATCTGTTCGCGGAACTTGCCGTAATAGAGCACCACGTCGGGGACGGTGTCGTTGACGAAGAGCTTGAGGGCATTGTTGATTCCCGTCCGGCGGAAGGCGTACTCCCCGGAGTTGTCGAAGGCGATGGTCTGCTTGGCTTCCTCGACGATGGGATCCCAGGTCAGCTCGTAGAAGATCAGCTCGCGCCCCTTTTCGCTGTTGAAGAAGCGGCTGACCCGCAGGGTTCCGAGCTCCCCCGGCAGGTTCGGATGGGACAATTTGAATTCCTTGTTCTTTTCCTCCACCTGCTGCAGCATGAGGGCGCGGGAAAGATTTTCCGCCAGGCGGGTAGCGTAGCCGGGCTGGTGCGTGCCGATGCCGTGCACCATCAGCACCTTCAGCACCCGCCGCTCGGCGACGCCGCTCGCGGCCTCCTGCTCCTGCTGCTGCATGTAGGATTCAATGCCGGGGAAAGCCCGCCCGCGGACGAGGCACTTGCGGGTGTCCTCCTTCACCTCCTTGTCGTTCAGCAGCGCCTCGGTCACCCCCTTGGCGAAGCCGGCGCAGCCGGAGAGCAGCCCCAGCAAACCGATGAGAAGAACCCCCTTCGCTGCCCGACCCGACGATAAATATCTCATGACTCTCCTCCTGTGCCGGAAACTCTCGCCGACTGGAACGGCTCCGGGGTCGGCACTAGTACCGTGTAACTCTTGCTCTTTCGCTACAAACCCCTCCAAACCTCCCCTTATCAGGTGAGGCTTAAAGGCTTCCCCCCTGACAAGGGGGGATTGAGGGGGGTTAATTTAGATGTTCCAGGGCACTAGCCGGACTTCGCGCAGGCCGTGGCGTTGCCCAAACACGCAAGGCGCCCGGCGAAGGCGAGCAGCTCCTCCGCTCTGCGACACAGTTCCGGGTCCTGCGAGCGCTTCAGGACGTGCCCAGCCAGTTCCCGCAATTGGCCGACGGCCCGCGCCTTCAGCGCCATGGTCACCGCCGGGCTCTTCGGCAAGAGTGCACCGAAGGCCTCGGCAAAGACCTCTTCGTCCAATACCCCTGCCAGGTCGAGAACCAACCGGAATATCTCCTCCGGCGCGGGTGAGGATCGCATCGACAAGAGCGCCTCCGCCGCGTTCAGGGCCTTTTCGACTTTGAGCTGCATCCCGACGAAACGCTCGGCCATCCCGGGCCGGACGTCCCGGTCGCTGATCTGCCCCTGGAAAAAAGCCAGCAGGTTGGACATGTTTCCCTCGACCAGCGCCCGCTCGAGCCAGAACGCCTCCTGGTCGGGGTCTGCGGTGCAGGCCCGGGCCAGCCCGAGATAGAATTGGGCGGTGCGTGCCCGGAGTCGGACTGCTCTGGCCAGAGCTTCCTGAACCTGGTCCGCGAAAGAAATCTGCGGCAGCAGCGCTTCTTCGATCCAGCACTGGTAGAGGGCGCGGATGGCCTCGATTGCGCCTTTCCCCCTGGCCATCTTGGGCAGGTAGCAGTTCGCACCCAGCGCATAGGCCTCGTTGATGATGCCAGGCGCCGTTTCCCCCGAGAGGACGATTACGGGAGTCATATGCCAGGCCGGGCTGGCCTTCACCTGCCGAAGGACCTCCAGTCCTGTTCCGTCCGGGAGCTGCATGTCCACCAGGATCAGGTCAAGCGGTGCCTTCTCGAGCTCCCTTTCGGTGAGCAGGGCAACGGCTTCTGCAACAAGGCT
>DATBML010000085.1:0-11295 GCA_036554885.1 Desulfuromonadales bacterium | reverse complement strand
TCAATTATCCGGGCGAGTTCATTCAGGCCCCCAACCGCTTCGAGTTCTACCTGGAAGGCCGGCTCGAGGGGAGAAGGTCGCCGGGCGACGTGTCATCGCTCAGCCAGCACAGTTTTGCCCTGCCCTCGGTTCCCATGGAATCGCAGGGGGGACTGGAAGGCCAGTTCGGTCAGGAACCGGTTTCGCCGGCACAACAATAGAGGAGAGCGGCCATGAGAATTCTTGCGTGCATGTTAATGGCGATGGTGCTGCTGGCGGGATGCGCTTCCATGGAAGAAGCCTATTATGTCGACCGCGAGTTCGGTCTGGCGCAGCAGGCGGCCTGGGACAACCATGTGGCCTACCCAGACTATCGCCATGTCGCCAGGATTCCCGAGATCACCGAGGGGATCACCGCCGAAGAGATCATGAGCGCCTACAACGAAACCTTCGTGGAAGAACCTGAAAATGTAGATGTCTTCCAGTTCTGGGTTACGCAATAGGAGCAGGCTAGAGGCTGGAGACACCTGGCGTTTTACCGTTTCGCTCCTGATGAAATTCTGATATCTTTCTCCAGTTCGTCGGGTTTTTTCTCTCCTGAATCATTATATCTGGCTGATCACAAGAGGCCGCCAGATCGATCCATCTCGCTTGACTTGGGAGTCCTTAGATGACCGTATCAAACGCTGTGCGCAAGGGGAGCCTGATGTCATTCCTTCTGCTTTTCCTTTGTGCCTGCACCACGACGGTCAAGCCGAAAGCTGGCGCCGAATTGCTTGATCATTCCCTCGCCCCCAAAGAGAGTGAAAACAGACTGAAGAACCTGCCGCCAGATGAACTGATTCGAGCCGGCAACGCTTACCTTGCCAGCGACAGCTATCAGTTGGCACGTCTGCATTTCGCCGTTGCACTGGAAAAAGAGCCGGGCTCGGCGGCGGCATTAACTGGCCTGGGAGAGATTCAGCGCCGGAACGGTGAGCTCAACAATGCCCGCGGCACCTTTGGCAAGGCGCTGGAATATGACGCTCGGTACTGGCCCGCTCTGCTCGCTATGGCAAAGATCGACCGGGCTCAGGGCGACAACCAAACCGCCATCGAATTTCTGAACAAGGCGTTGACTATCAGTCCCGAAAACGTCGAAGTCCTGACCGAGATGGCAATGCAGTACGATATTCTCGGGCAGGAAGCTCAAGCCGAACCCCTTTATGCCAAGGTCGTCGCACTCAGACCCGACCTGCCGTCAGCTCATAACAACCTCGGCTTCAACTATCTTTTGCAGGGACGTTACGCAGAAGCCATCACGGCATTTTCCCGTTCAATGGCCCTCGAGCCGGGCAACAGGCGTACCCACAACAATTTGGGTGCTGCTTACGCCTTGAACGGCAACGAAGAGAAAGCGCTGCAGATATTCGAAAAATCCGTCGGCAAAGCTGCAGCATACAACAACATCGGGTACATCTACATGTCTCAGGGCGAGTGGGACAAGGCCGAAAAGGCATTCAAGCATGCCCTCGATCTGAATCCTCGTTTTTACCTCCGGGCGCAGGAAAACCTGGACCGGCTCAATCGCATGCGATCCAAAGCCGGTAAGTAAGCTCGGACACCCATCATTCGACTCTGCGGAAATGTTTTTAGTGGACTGCCTTTTTTAATCCCTTCCTGATTTCGTCTGGGTTTACGGCAACATCATCCTCAGCTTTATTCAGACACCTGGCGGTATTCGAACCGGGCACAGCCGGCATTTCCCTACAACAATCCGGACAAAAGGAAACCCGGAATGCGAAATACGCCATCCCGGGTTTCCTTGAGATGAAGGGATAGATCCCAACATACGAAATTTTGGCGGCCCCGGCGCGATTCGAACGCACGGCCTACCGCTTAGGAGGCGGTTGCTCTATCCTGCTGAGCTACGGGGCCAAAAGGGGTACTTTATACTCCACGTCACACGATCTGGCAAGACTTTTCCTGGCTAAAACTTGAGGAGACTAAAGACCTTCCCGTCCGGGAGCCTCTGTCTGCCGTGCAGAAATTCGAGCTCGGCCATGAAGGTACATTCGACAACTTCAGCGCCCAGGTCCTGGACCAGGCCCACCACGGCTGCCATGGTTCCCCCGGTGGCGAGCAGGTCATCCGCAACGATGACCCTGTCGCCTGGATTAAAGGCATCTTCGTGGATCTCAAGCGTGTCCGAGCCGTACTCGAGGTCGTAGGTCTTGCGCCGGGTCTTGTAAGGAAGTTTGCCGGGCTTGCGGACCAGGGTAATCCCGGTGCCGAGCTTGTAGGCCAGTGCCGAGCCGAGAATAAATCCGCGCGCCTCCACCCCCACCACCTGGTCGATCTTCTGCCCGAGATAACGGTGGGCAATGAGATCGATCATCCGATGAAAGCTCTTCGCATCGGCCAAAAGGGTCGTGATGTCCTTGAAAACGATGCCTTTTTTCGGAAAATCGGGAATGTCCCGGATAATACCCTTCAAATCTTCCACGTTATTCTTCTCCCGGTCCGTATATCCGGACTCAAATGTTCAATCGAAACGGCTACCCCTCCGCCTGGATTTTTGCCGACACCTGCTTGTCTTCCATGATTTTGCGCAGTTTTTCCAGGCTTTTGGCTTCAATCTGCCGGATCCTCTCACGGGTAACGCCAAAGCGGCGGCCGATCGTATCGAGAGTCTGAGGTTCCCGGTCGTCCAGTCCGAAACGCAAAGCAAGGATCTCCCGCTCATTTTCGTTCAGAGTGTCGAGCCACTCGGAAACATGGGCGTATTTATCCAGATCCTCAATGAGAGTGGCAGGATCGACGGCAGAAGTGTCTTCGATGGTATCCATGAGGCTGTAGTCATTATTCTCGCCCATGGGGTGTTCGATGGAATAGGTCTTTTTAACCAGAACCATGAGCCTGCGCACATAGGCCGGATCGACGCCCATGGCTTCAGCCACCTCCTTGGCCTGCGGCTCGCGGTTGTATTTCTGCAGGAGTTCGCGGCT
The DNA here is from genome assembly GCA_036554885.1 of Desulfuromonadales bacterium. Taxonomy (GTDB): domain Bacteria; phylum Desulfobacterota; class Desulfuromonadia; order Desulfuromonadales; family DASPGW01; genus DASPGW01. The sequence goes on along the minus strand of DATBML010000085.1, from coordinate 8,329 downwards.
GATCTTGATCAGCTTGTTGATATCGTCGGAGACATGCACCGGCAGACGGATGGTCCGGCTCTGGTTCACCAGCGCACGCTCGATCGATTGTCGGATCCACCAGGTGGCATAGGTGGAAAAACGACACTCCTTGCTGAGTTTGAATCGCTCGACGGCCTTGATGAGCCCCATATTTCCTTCTTCGATGAGATCGAGAAAAGGGAGTCCGCGATTCATGTAGCGCTTGGCAATCTTGACGACCAATCGCAGATTGGACTCGATCATCCGGTCGCGGGCCGCCTTGTCCCCTTCGGAGATCCTTTGCGCCAGTTCCCGCTCCGATTCGGCAGTCAGGAGAGTGGTTTTCTGGATTTCCTTGAGATAGAGTTTGATGGCATCGTCCGAGTGGTCGTCGTAGGGGGCCGCTTTCTCGTCCTCCTCGGCTTCAGCCTCCTCCTCGTCCTGCGGCTCCTCGTCTTCGAGATTATCATCGGTTTCGCTGAATTCGGTGTCATCATCCTCCAGGGCGTCAGAGGTGAGATCAAACTCGTCATACTCGTTCATCGGCTCATCCATGGGCATGCGGGTCTCCGGTCGCGGGAGGTGCAAAATTCGTTTGAAGTCTAAGAGATAGGGTATCTCAAGGCAAGTAAAAAATCGGATTGACGGGCTCCTTGCCACGGCGGATTTCAAAGTAGAGACGTGGCTTGCCACCGGCAGGAGGGGCGCCGGAGAGGGCAATTCGCTCGCCCTTGCTTACAAAGGTGCCGGCATCGACAATGTTTTTTTGGTTGAAGCCGTAAACGGTAAAGAAGTCATTGTCATGCCTCAGGATAATCAGGTTGCCGTAAGTTCGGATGCCGTCGCCGCTGTAGATGACGCGACCGGCGGCGGCCGAAAGAACCGGCGTCCCCGGTTCGGCGGAAATTTCCACCCCCTTGACCGGCGAGCCGCCGGCGACGCCGAACTCTTTGAGGAGCGTTCCTTTCAGCGGCCAGCCAAATTTACCTTTGACGACCGGAGCCGGCACAGCCGCCGGTTTCGGCTTGTTGACGGCAGACGTTTTTCCCTGTTGCCTGGCGGCGGGCATCGGCGAGGGGGAAGCGCCCTTGACGGTTGCCGGAGTCTTGAGAGCGGGGGCGGCGGGAGTCGATGGTTGTGGCAGAACCGGCACCTCCCTGACCCGATCCGCGCCGGGGATGTAAATACGTGTGCCGACGCGCAACTGGGAGGGGTCGTCAATCCGGTTGATACGGGCCAGATAGCGCTCGTCGACTCCGTAAATCCTGCCGATCCGGTAGAGCGTCTGTCCCTCGTGCACGGTGTGATAGACCCCCCGGGGAGACGAACAGGCGCCCGGCAGCAGGAGCAAAAAAAGAAGAACGAGTATCCGAACCGTCATGGAGCCATATCCTGTGCGGGGCGGGAATACCGTTAAGGTAACGGATTTACTCCTCTCCCGTCAACCACCCGCCTCCCGGAGGCACTGTTCATCAGCCTCAGAGGACATGGCGAATGACAATAAAACCACCGATCAGCAGCAGCATGAAAACGATGGAGAGAATGTTGAAATACTTTTCAATAAAACTGCGCACGGCTGGGCCGTACCGGTAGATCAGGGCGGCAACCAGGAAGAAGCGCAGACTGCGGCCGATTACCGAGGCCAGGACGAAAACGGGAAAATTGATGTGGAAAACACCGGCACCGATGGTAATCACCTTGTAGGGAATAGGTGTAAATCCTGCGGTGAAGACGGTCCAGAAGTCGTAGGTGGCGAAGAGGTGCTGGACGCGGGAGAAGATGGCCTCGTTGAAACCGGGGACATAGAGGTAGAAATAGCCGGAGACGACTTCCCATAAGCCGAGACCGATACCATAACCGGCCACGCCGCCGAGAACCGACCCGACCGAGGTAATAAGCGCAAAACGGAAAGACCTGGCGGGGATGGAAATGCACAGGGCCAGCAGCAGGACATCGGGAGGGATGGGGAAAAAGGAGGACTCGGCGAATGCCAGCAGAAAAAGGGCCGGGGCTCCGTAGGGAGTTTCGGCCCAATGCAACACCCAGTCGTATAGACGACGCATCACCCGCATCATCCGGCCTTCTCCTCCTCCCAGCCGAACCTGCCGACCAACGGCACGAAGCGACAGTCGAGAAGATCCTCTTCGGCATAATCCTTCTCCCCGATACGAACGACCCTTTTGAGCACCTGCATGCCCAGAGTCCCTACCGGGATGACCAATCTCCCGCCGATGGCCAGTTGCTCACGGTACTTGGGCGGTATCGAAGGCGCACCAGCCGTGATGATGATGGCGTCGAAAGGCGCCTCGTCCTCCCAACCGCAGGTCCCGTCGCTGAGCCGAATATTGACGTTGTTGGCTCCGATGGTATCGAGAATCTTCCGGGCTCGCCGGGCCAGGGTCGGGAACCGCTCGACCGTATAGACCCGTGAGGCAATCCTGGCCAGAACAGCAGCCTGATAACCGGAGCCGGTACCGACTTCGAGCACCTTCTCCCCGCCTCGCAACTTCAGGGACTGGGTCATGAGCGCCACGATAAAGGGTTGAGAAATCGTCTGTTTCTCACCAATGGGCAAGGGGTAATCGCTGTAGGCCTGCCCCTGCAGCGCCTCTTCGACGAAAAGGTGCCGCGGAACCTGGCACATTGCCTCGATCACGAGCGGATCTGTAATACCCCGCCCCTGGATGTGTCGCTCCACCATGCGCCTCCGGGCAGTGGCGAAAGTCATTCTCCGTCCCCCTCTTCACGAACAGCGGAAGAACCGATTCCCAAATCGTCAAGCCGCCAGGAAGCCAGCGTGTCGAAAGAACGGTAATTAGTCAGATCGAGATGCAGCGGGGTAACCGAGATGGCGCCTCCATGGACTGCGTGGAAATCGGTACCCGGCGCGTTTTCGAAGCCCAATTCGCCGCCGCCGATCCAGTAATACTGCCGACCACGCGGGTCGGTCTTCGCCACAATCACGTCACTGTAGTTGCGCTTTCCCTGACGGGTCAAAATCACGCCAACTGGGTTGCCAGGCGGAACATTGACGTTAAGGAAGGTATCGGGAGGCAGGCTCAGTTCAAATATCCGGCGCGCCAGGCAAAGGGAGAATTCGGCGGCAACCGCAAAATCGGCGGCAACAAACGAGCCTCCGGCCAGGGAGACGGCAAAGGCGGGAACACCCATGAGCGTCGCTTCCATGGCAGCCGAGACGGTTCCGGAATAAGTAATGTCGTCACCCATGTTCCCCCCCTTGTTGATACCGGAGACGACCAGGCAGGGGCGCTCGGAGAGGAGACCGTGGACGCCGAGGTTGACGCAGTCGGTCGGCGTACCGTCGACGGCAAAGAAACCAGGCCTGATTTCTTCGGCACGCAACGGGGAGTGGAGGGTCAGAGAGTGGCCAGCGGCGCTTCTCTCACGATCCGGAGCAACCACCACCACGCGGGCGATCCTGGCAAGCCGCTCGGCAAGGGCCGACAGGCCGGGAGAATAGATGCCGTCGTCGTTGGTGACCAGAATCAGCACAGAAGCCTCAAGGGGCAAGTATCTGGAAAGAGGATTATTCCGCTTCGGCAGCGACGTTCAACGATTTTCTGAGCCGCCGCAGATCGCGGCGCACCTCATCGAGAAGCAGGCGCTCTGGACTGGGCATCAGAGGGAGGGTCAACTGGTCTTGCAGGACGGCTGCCGGGGATTCGCGCAACTTTTTCTTCGCCCCGGCAATGGTGAAACCCTGATTGTACAGGAGATCCTTGAGGCGCAGCACCAACTCAACGTCCTTGCGGCGGTAAAGGCGCTGCTGGCTTCGACTTTTGGCGGGACGAAAAGGTGCGAATTCCGATTCCCAGTAACGCAGGACGTGAGGCTTGACGCCCGTCAATTCGGCCACTTCGCCGATCTTGAAATAGAGCTTGTCAGGAATCTCGACGTCCATAGGCTGCGCCGGGAACGGTCAGGAGAGGTCCGGCTACTCCTCCCCTCCGTTGATGGAGGACTTCAGAACCTGACTCGGTTTGAAGGTCAGAATCCGGCGAGAAGTAATTTCGATTTCATCCCCCGTCTGGGGATTACGACCACGGCGGGTAGACTTTTCCTTGACGACAAAATTGCCGAACCCGGCAATTTTAATCTTCTCGCCCTGCTCCAGCGTTGTCTTGATCAACTCGAAGACCGTCTCGACAATCTCGGCGGATTCCTTCTTGGAAAAACCGGTCTTCAGGTACACGTTCTCGATCAGGTCCGCCTTCGTCATATGTCCTCCACCTCACTGAATTGTAAAGGTCCTTGAATTCACGGGTTTTTATAACACAGGAAGTAACGGTAATCAACGCTTTTTTAACGGATTTCTGCGCCGAGGTTTTTGCATAGCGATTCTATGATCCGGCCATGGATGGCACTGATCTCCTCGTCGGTCAGGGTTTTCTCCGCTGAACGGTAGCGAATCCTGATTGCCAGGCTCTTCTTGTCGGCAGGTATCCCCTTGCCGCGATAAAGATCGAAGAGTACAACATCCTCCACCTCTTTCACCTTGGCGCGGTCCAGCAGATCGAACACCTGCCGTGCACTTACCGCTTCATCGAGAAGCAGGGCAGTGTCACGATAAACATCAGGAAAACGCGAAGGCGAACGGAAGCCTCGGCGCAGACCGATCTCGGCAAAAAACGCCTGGAGGTCCAGGTCGAGCAGATAGACCGGACATTCGATATCGAAGTTCTCGAGCACCTTGGGATGAACCTCACCGATGGTGCCCAGTGTTGTCTTGCCGGAAGTCAGTGTGCACGACTTGCCGGGATGTAGATAGGACTCGCTCAGCGCAGAGTCCCAACTGACACGGTCAATACGGAAGCGCTCCAGCAATACCTCCAGGACGCCTTTCAGATCGAAGAAATCGACGGTTTCGTTCCCCTGCGCCCACCCTTCGGGTTCACGACGGCCGCAGATGACGGCAGTCATCCGGAGGCGCTCCTGTGGCAACTCTTCACCGTCCTGCGGCAGAAAAACCGGACGCAGCTCAAAAAGTCTCAGGTCGCGGCTGCGATAGGCCAGATTGCGCGAAACGGTTTCCAGCAGACTGGGCACCAGCGTGGTCCGCATCACCGACTGCTCCTCGGTGAGCGGGTTGAGTATCTTGACCGTCTCCCGCCGCGAATCGTCGGCCGGCAAGGCAATCTTGTCCCAGGCGGCCGAAGAAGTGAAAGAATAGTTGATCACTTCGGAAAAACCGGCAGCGACCATGGCATCGCGCAGGTATCTGACATGCCGTTGCCGGTTTGCCGACCGATGACAGACGATGCGGCCTGCTGGCATGGTGACCGGAATCCGGTCATAGCCATTGAGGCGGGCGACTTCCTCGACGAGATCGATCTCCCGCTCGAGGTCAGGCCGGAAGGCGGGGATAGAAACATAAAGTACTTCATTTTGGTTATCGGCCAACTCCGCACCAAGGCCGATGGACTTCAGCAGACGCCGCATTTCCAGGATGTCGACTTCAAGACCAAGTATTTCCGCGGCCTTGCGGACAGAAATGGCGAGCCTGCGCTCGGCAAGGGGCTGCGGATAGACATCGATGCGACCTTTTGCCGCCGTGCCGCCGGCTACTTCGAGGATGAGCGAAGCGGCGCGATCGAGGGCCACCGGGACCATGTTCACGTCCGCACCTCGCTCGAAACGGTGCGACGATTCGGTGTGCAGACCGAGACGCTTGCTGCTGCGACGAATGCTCGTCGGGTTGAAGTAAGCGCTCTCCAGCAGTATGTCGACGGTATCCGGTCGAATTTCCGAGTTCTCCCCGCCCATGATGCCGGCCAGAGCGACCGGACCTTCGGCATCGCAGATCACAAGATCGCGTTCATCGAGCGGGCGCGACTGCCCGTCGAGAGTGGTGAACGACTCCCCTTTGCCGGCGCGCTTGACGACAATGCATCCGCCTCGCAGCAGACGGAAGTCAAAGGCGTGGAGGGGGTGCCCCAACTCCATCAGCACATAGTTCGTCACATCGACGACGTTGTTGATGGAGCGCATGCCGACCGCTTCCAGGCGACTCACCAGCCAATCGGGAGACGGGCCGATGTTCACGCCACGGATCAACCTGGCGGCATATCTTGGACACAGACCGGGCTCGGCAACAGTAATGGAGGTCTGGCTGGCGATGGCCGGGCCCGTTTCGGCCACCTGAGCAGTGGGCAGCCGCAGAGGATTGCCGGCCATGGCGGAAACTTCACGGGCCACCCCGACGACACTGAGGCAGTCAGGGCGGTTGGGCGTCAGACCGAGCTCGAAACGCACATCCTTAAGACCAAGTGCGGCAAAAACCGGCTGACCGAGAATCAGCCCGGCAGGCAGGATCATGATCCCCGCCGACTCCTCGGCGAGACCGAGTTCCTTTTCCGAGCAAAGCATGCCCATAGATTCGACGCCACGGATCTTCGATTTCTTGATCTTAAAATCACCCGGCAGAACGGAACCGACCTGCGCCAGGGCAACCAGGTCCCCGGCCCGGTGGTTGGTGGCGCCGCAGACGACCTGGACCGTATCGCTGCCGGTATCGACCTGACAGAGGGTGAGGCGCTCGGCATCGGGATGACGGTCAACCGCAAGCAGATGGGCGACAATGACGGAGTCCAGTCCCTCGCCGAATTTCTCCATGGCGTCTACTTCGAGGCCGGCCATGGTCAGGCGACGGGAGAGGTCCTCCGGCGAAAAATCGAAATCAACAAATTCCTTCAGCCAGTTGTAGGTGACGATCATGGTTAAACCCTTTGGGAAGACAGAATACAGAACACAGAATATGGAATGAGTTCGTTCTTCTTCTGTATTCTACATTCTGTTTTCTGAATACTGGATTTAGAACTGTCTCAGGAAGCGCAGGTCGTTTTCGAAGAAAAGACGCAGGTCATTGACCCCGTACTTGAGCATGGCGATCCGTTCCAGCCCCATGCCGAAGGCAAAACCACTATAGACTTCCGGATCGTAATTGACGGATCGAAAAACCTCCGGATCGATCATCCCGCTGCCGAGAATTTCGAGCCAGCCCGAATTCTTGCAGACCCGGCAGCCGGAACCGCCGCAAATGACACACTGGATATCGACCTCGGCGGATGGTTCGGTGAAAGGGAAAAACGAGGGGCGAAAACGAACCCCGACGTTCTTGCCGAACATCTGAGTGATAAAAGCGGTGAGAATCCCCTTGAGGTCACCGAAGGTAACGTGACGATCGACAAGGAACCCTTCAATCTGGTGAAACATCGGACTATGGGTAATGTCGGAGTCACGGCGGTATACCGTACCGGGAGCAATCACGCGCACCGGCGGCGCCTGCCGGAGCATGGTGCGAATCTGTACGGGCGAGGTATGCGTCCGCAGCACGACATCGTCACTAATGTAGAACGTATCCTGCATGTCCCTCGCCGGGTGGTCCTTGGGCATGTTGAGGGCCTCGAAATTGTAGAAATCCTTCTCTACTTCCGGTCCCTCCTCGATACCGAAGCCGAGTGAGGAGAATATTTCGCTGATCTCTTCGGTCACCAGTGTGATCGGATGCCGGGTGCCGACGAAGGAACTGCGGCCGGGGAGCGTGACATCGATGCGTTCACTTGCCAGCCGGCGAGCGATCTCGGCTTCACGGATGCTCTGCTGGCGCGCGGCAAAAAGCGTTTCAAGCTCCTCCTTGACCCGGTTGGCCAAGGCGCCGAGGACCGGGCGCTCTTCAGGAGTGAGCCGGCCCATCTCTTTCATGATGGCAGTCAGTTCCCCCTTCTTGCCAAGGTACCTCACCCGCACATCCTGCAGGTTGCTATCCGAGTCTGCTTCGGTCATGGCGGCACCGGCCGCCCGCAACATCACTTCCAGTCTATCCTTCATGGGTTTTCCTGACTCGACCTGTAAAAACGTTGAAGGAAGCTGAAGCTTCCATCGATTCACATCTTCCGCAAAAAAAAAGAGATGAGGCAGGCCCTCATCTCTTTTTCATCGTCCGCAGTCTTACTGCAGCTGGGCCTTGGCTTTTTCGACCACCGCGCTGAAGCCGGCAGGATCGACGACGGCCAACTGGGCCAGAATTTTTCGGTCGAGACCAATCTCGGCCTTTTTCAGTCCGAACACCAGGCGGCTGTAGGAAAGCCCGTTATCACGCGAGGCGGCATTGATCCGGGCAATCCAGAGCGCCCGAAAATCCCGTTTCTTGACCTTGCGGTCGCGAAATGCGTAATTGAGTGCCCGATCCACCGCCTCGGTAGCACTGCGGAAAAGCTTACCGCGAGCGCCACGGAAACCTTTGGCCAGTTTCAGCACCTTGTTTCTTCTGCGTCTCGCTTTGAATCCTCTTTTTGCTCTCGGCATGGGT
>DATBML010000054.1:0-4725 GCA_036554885.1 Desulfuromonadales bacterium | reverse complement strand
CTGGGTCTCGACCTGCAGGGTGGCATGCACCTGGTGCTCGGCGTCGATGTGGATAAGGCAGTGGAAGGCCGCCTCGACAGTGTCGTGGACCAGACGGAAAATCTGCTGCGGGAAAAGGATGTCATCTTCAAGCGGGTCGATCGCCAGGCTGGCGAGCAACTTGCCATCACGGTCTACGATGAGACGGCCGGTGCACAGGTGGATGCTCTCATGAAGGAGAATTTCCCCTCCCTCGAGCCGTTGACCATTACGGCCGAAAGTGGATTTATCCAGAAAAACTACCGCCTGAGCACCCGCGAAGTGGAGAATATCAAGGACTACGCCGTGCGTCAGGCCCTGGAAACCCTGCGCAATCGCGTCGACCAGTTCGGCGTCAGCGAGCCGACTCTCCAGCGCCAGGGAGAAAACCGCATCCTGATCCAGCTTCCCGGTGTCAAGGATCCGGACCGCGCCATTTCCCTGCTTGGCAAGACCGCCCGCCTTGAATTCAAGATGGTGGCCGAGGATGTCGATCCCCAGCAAGCCGTCAAGGGGAACCTGCCGCCCGGAACTCAGCTTCTTTACGAACGCCGGGTTGATAGCCAGACCGGCGCGACGACCGAATTGCCGATTGTGGTCCAGGAAAAAACGGTTATGACCGGTGACCTCCTCGCCGATGCCCAGGTGCGGATCGATACCCGTTTCAACGAGCCTTACGTGGCGATCGATTTCAACGCGATCGGGGCTAAACGTTTCGACCAGATCACCGCTGCCAACGTCGGCAAGCGCATGGCTATCGTCCTCGATGATACCGTATATTCTGCGCCGGTCATCCGCGAGCGCATCTCCGGGGGCAGTGCCCAGATCAGCGGCTCCTTCACCGAGCAGGAGGCGACCGACCTGGCCATCGTGCTGCGTGCCGGCTCCCTGCCGGCGCCGGTGAATATCCTCGAGAACCGCACGGTCGGCCCCTCCCTCGGCCGCGACTCCATCCATCAAGGAATTGTCGCCATCCTCCTCGCCGCCGTTCTGGTCGTCGTGGCGATGGCGGTATACTACAAATGGGCCGGCGTGGTTGCCAATGTGGCCCTCGGGCTGAACTTTTTCTTTATTCTTGCAGCCCTCAGCCTGTTCAAGGCAACGCTGACCCTGCCCGGTCTCGCCGGCATCGCTCTAACTCTCGGTATGGCAGTCGACGCCAACGTGCTGATCAATGAGCGCATCCGCGAGGAACTGCGCCTCGGCAAGACTGCCAGGGCGGCCCTGGAAGCTGGCTACGCCAAGGCTTTTCTGACCATCCTCGATTCCAACCTCACCACACTTCTGGCCGGTGTGATCCTGTTCCAGTTCGGCACCGGGCCGGTCAAAGGGTTCGCCGTCACCCTCTCGGTCGGGATTCTCACCACCCTGTTCACGGCGGTTTTCGTCACCCGACTTATTTACGACTACTTCATGGCCCGCCGCTCGATCAAGCGGCTGAGCGTCTGACAAGGAGAGGCCGATGGAGCTCATCAGACCAGATACCAACTTTGATTTTGTTGGCAAGCGGAACATTGCCATTGTCGCCTCGTTAGTCCTCATTCTGGCCGGGATTGTCTCCCTGGTGATCAAGGGCGGCCCCGCGTACGGTATCGACTTCGCCGGTGGTACCCTGGTGCAGATCAAGTTCACCCAGGATACCAGCGCCGCCCAGGTCCGGGAGGCCCTCCAGGACCTGGACCTGCGGGGTGTGACCATCCAGCAGTTCGGTGGCCAGGCCAACGAATTCCTGGTGCGCACCCAGGAGTCGAGTACCTCGCTGGAAGGGCTCTCCTCCAAGGTCCAGGCATCCTTGGAAAAGACCTACGGCGCCGGGCAGGTGGAGGTCCGCCGCACCGAGATGGTCGGGCCCCAGGTCGGCAAGGACCTGCGCAACAAGGGGCTGCAGGCGCTGCTCGTCGCCATCGCCGGCATGCTTGTCTACATCACCTTCCGCTTCGAGTTCCGCTTCGGAGTGGGGGCGGTCATCGCCCTGGCGCACGACGTGCTCGTCACCCTGGCTATTTTCTCGTTGTTCAACAAGGAGATCGACCTGACCGTTGTCGCCGCTTTACTGACCATTATCGGTTATTCGGTCAACGATACGGTCGTCATCTGCGACCGGATCCGCGAGAACATGGGGAAGCATCCCAAGGAGAACCTCATCCATCTCATCAACCGCAGCGTCAACGAGACGCTTTCGCGCACCATCATGACCTCCGGCGTCACCCTGCTGTCGGTCTTCGCCCTCTATGTCTTCGGCGGCAGCGTCATCCAGAACTTCGCCCTCGCCATGTTGATCGGGATGGTGGCCGGCGTCTACTCGACGATCTTCATTGCCAGTCCGGTGATCATCTACTGGGAGAACTTCAAGGCGCGGAAAACCGCTGCGCTGGAATGAAAGGAAGACCCGCATGAAAAACAAGGAAACCTTGCTGCTCGTCGTCATCGTGCTGGTAGTCGGCGTCCTCGTGGGCATACTCGTTAGCAAGGCGGGCAAGGGACCAGGGAAACCCGCTCAGGCGCCGTCCGCTCCGCCCCAGACGGCCTCTCCCGCGATGAATCTTCAGCAGACGATCAAAATGCTCGAAGAGCTTGTGTCCAAAGATCCCAATAACCGCAATGCCTGGGTCGAACTGGGTCATAACTATTTCGACAGCGACCAGCCGGTCAAGGCGATCGAGGCTTATGACAAGGCCCTGGCGCTCGGTCCCAACGATCCCAATGTCTTGACTGACCAGGGAGTCATGTTCAGGCGCATGGGCCAGTACGACCGCGCCGTTGAAAATTTCAGCAAAGCCTTCGCGCTGGACCCCTCTCATCTTCAAAGCATATACAATCTGGGGGTCGTCTATCGCCACGATCTGAAGGATTTCCCCAAGGCCAGGGAGGCCTGGAGCAAATTCCTGGCACTCAATCCTACGGGCCCCGCTGCCGAACAGGTCCGGGCCGACATGCAGATGATGGAACAGGTGCTGGGTACCGGCACGGGCCCCGCCGCAACGGGAAAGTAAGCGATCATCGTTATCAATCGTTAGCCATGACGGGCCGGGGAGCTACTTCTCCGGCCCGCTTTGTCTCCGGGGTGGGAATTGCATGGAAGCGGTACGTTTACGCCACTGGCTGGCGCGGCAGAGCGAACTCCCCCAGGCGGCCATCGAGCGTCTCGCTGGCGAGCTCAAACTGGCACAGCTGACGGCCCGGGTTCTCGCCCTGCGCGGAATTGCGAGTGTCGAGGCGGGCAACGCATTCATGCAGAGCTCTCTCGCCTCGCTCCCCGATCCCTTTCTGCTGCCGGGGATGAGCAGATCAGTGCAGCGGCTGGCTGTCGCCATCGAGCGGGGCGAGCGGATTGCCGTCCATGGCGATTATGACGTCGACGGCATCACCGGCACTGCGCTGCTGGTAGAAACCCTGCGACGGCTCGGCGCCGAGGTCGAGTGCCACATCCCCTTGCGTCTGAAGGACGGTTACGGCCTCTCCGGCGATGCCCTGCGCCAGGCGGCCGCCGGCGGCGCGCAGGTCGCCCTCTCGGTCGACTGCGGCGTTTCGGCGGTCGCCGAGGCACAACTGGCAACTGAACTTGGTCTTGATCTGATTATCACCGACCATCATCAGCCGCCCGATGCCCTGCCTTCCGCGTTCGCCATCGTCAATCCGCACCTTCCGGATAACAATTTTCCCTTCCGGGACCTTGCCGGGGTCGGCGTCGCCTTTCTCCTGCTGGTGGCGCTGCGCAGGATTCTGCGCGAACGTGGCTTCTTTTCCGCCCGGCCGGAGCCGGATCTGCGATGCGGCCTTGACCTGGTGGCTCTCGGTACCATCGCCGATGTGGTCCCCTTGCAGGGGGTGAACCGTATTCTCGTCAAGGCCGGTCTGAAAAGCATGAACAACAGCGACCGGCCTGGTCTGCGGGCGCTCAAGGAGGTTGCTGCCGTCAGCGAGGTGAATTGCGGCAACGTCGCTTTCCGTCTGGCGCCTCGCCTGAATGCGGCCGGACGCCTCGAGGATGCGCTCCTCGGCGTCGATCTGCTGCTCGAGTCATCGACCGAGCGTTCTCTGCCGATGGCCAGACTTCTCGACGATTTCAACCGGGAACGACAGGAAATCGAACAAGAGACCCTGCGGCAGGCGGTTGCGCGCCTGGAGGCAGAGGAAGAGGCGGGGAGATGCTCCATTGTTCTGGCCGATGCCCGCTGGCACCCGGGGGTGATCGGCATCGTCGCCAGCCGTCTGGTCGAGCGCTACCATCGGCCGGCGGTACTCATTGCCCTCGAAAACGGACAGGGTAAAGGATCAGCGCGTTCGATCTCAGGGTTCCACCTGTATCAGTCCCTTGAGCGTTGCCGTCGGCATCTGGCCGGTTTTGGCGGGCATGCTTTCGCCGCCGGCCTTTCCATAGCCGAGAATAATGTGGAAGTCTTCGCCGCTGCCTTCGAAGAGGTGGCGAGGACGTGTCTCAGCGAAGGGGACCTTCAACCCCGTGTTCTGCACGACGGGGAAATCCAGTTGGAAGAATTGACCGAATCCGCGGTTCGGCAGCTTGCCGAACTGGCTCCTTTTGGCGCCGGCAACCCTGAACCCTCCTTTGTGGCGCGCGGGGCCAGGGCGCAGCAGGTTCAAACGGTGGGCGGCAAGCACCTGCGCTTTACTCTCCGCCAGGGAGGCTATAGTCTTCCCTGTATCGCCTTTGGTATGTCCGAGCGGCAGCAGGACCTTGTCGGGGAG
>DATBML010000458.1:0-3220 GCA_036554885.1 Desulfuromonadales bacterium | reverse complement strand
AGAAGGTGCTAGCATGGTCAATACGGGCTGCGGCCCGCCCAACCCACAGAGGAGGACGACGATGAATCGCGTAATGTGGTTGGCTGCCCTGGCGGCCCTGTTGCTGGCGGCAGGCGGATGCGAACAGCAGAAGGCACCCCAGGTGGCCCCGGCGCAGAAACCTGCGGCCGAAGAGCCGAAAACGGTCGTTGAAGAGACGAAGGAGGCTGCGAAAGCGGTCGTCGACGAGACAAAGGATGTCTCGAAAGCGGCCGTCGAGGGGACGAAGGAAGCCACGAAAGAGGTAGTCCAGGAGACGAAGTCGGTTGTTGAAGAGACGAAGGAAGCCACGAAGGCGGCCGTTGAAAAGGCGAAGGCGGCCGTCTCGCCATCGCCGAAGACAGTGGTCTACGAGGCATCCAACGGTTCGGTCACCTTCGATCACCAGGTTCATGCCGACAGCCTGGCCTGCGGCAGTTGCCACCCCACCGACCCGCCGGTCAAGATCGCCATCGACAAGGACAAGGCGCACCAGATGTGCAAGGGCTGTCATCAGGAGAAGGGTGCAGGTCCCACCCAGTGCAACGGCTGCCACAAGAAGGGGTAGGGAGGCCACCGGAAGGAAAGGAAGCGGGACGCCCGTGTTCGATGCATTATCCGCAAAGAGCATGGGCGTCTTTTCCGCGGCGGGGCCGTTTCTAACGGGTCGACTCGAGCAGCTCGATGATTCTTGGCGTGCAGCGCTTTCCGCCGCAAGGGCCGGAACCGGCGCCGGTGGCCTTCTTCAGCTCCTCGACCGTGCGCAGGCCCGCGGCGATATGCTTGAGGAAGGTTTTTTTCTTGATTCCCTTGCAGAGGCAGACTGGTTTCAGGCCGTCCAGAATCTGTTCTTCATCCATCCTGATTGTCCCTTTTTGACCGCCCGGCTGCAGCCTCATTTTTTCAGAAGTCCCTGTTCGCGCAGTTCCTCAAGCAACGCCTCACCCTGTTCGAGGCTGTCGAAGATGATCGCCGAGGTAATGGTGGCAGAGGTGACGGCATCCACCCGGGGATCATACGAATGCGGCACCGTGAGGTATCTGCCGACCATCCGTCGGCGCATCTTTTCGACATCACCGGCATTCCAGTTGACGTTGCCGTACTTGGTCAACTGCAGCGGTTCGAAGCCGATCACCCTGGCATCGGTATCGAAGAGGTAGATGAAGTGAACGTCGTGGCAGATGTCGCAGACCGAGGGGCGGCTGGTCGCCTCGGCAAAGAGCCGCACCTCGTGGTCGCCCCGGCGCATGAGCGCCGTGTAGACGCGCCGGCCGCTGCGCAGGTCGAGCCTGGCGAAGTCGACGATTCTGCCGCCGGAGGTGGTGAAGGCCGTGCGTACCCGGTATTCGAGTTCTTGTTCGGAAAAGAGGGGGGTTATGGCCTGGCGCACCCTTGCGGCCGCCTGTCCCTGCCGGCGCAGTTCGGCCACGCTGATGCCGGTCAGCCGCTGCAGTTCTGTATAGGTGCTTTCGTATCGGGTGTTCAGGCCGAGATGGGTGCCGGCGACCACTCCCGGCTTGCCCGGGCTGTCCTGGCGGACATAGATGGAGAAAGGCGTAGCGCTGCCGCCGATGGCCCGGTGCGCCTGGAACCTGGGGTCGGCGAACATCGGGAACGGCACCTGGTAGCGCCGGGTGAAGTCCTGCACCTCGTCGGGCAGGTTGCCCGCGGCGATGCCGAGCATCTTGATCCTGCCGCGGGTGCCGGCGTTTTGTTCGATCAGATTGTAGAGCTCGTTGAAAGAGGGCATCTGCATCTGGCAATGCGGGCAGTGGACGTTGAGAATCTCGACGAGCAGCACGTCGGCCCTGATCAGGCTTGGGGTGAAAGTCACTCCGTCGGAGATGCCTAGGTAGTCCCTGGCCGCCGGGTCGGTCGGGGCGGGCAGGCGGATTTCCGGAAAGGGGTCGCCGAACGCTACGATTTCGTTTTGCTGGGCCGCGGCGGCGCCGGCAAGAAAAAAAGCGAACAGGAGCGGCCAGGCAAAGGTTTGAAATCGCATGATCGTTCGCTCCGTCAGGTGGTGCCGAGGTAGAGGGATTATACCTGATGTCCGTCTTTTATCCACGGCATGAGAGCGACCGTGGCCGGGGAATGTGCGGCTCGGCTTCTCCCCCCTCTTTGCCCCATCCGATGGCAGGCCCGCTGTTCCATTCTGCCCCGCATGCCTCCAACCGACGCGCCGATGTGGTAGTATTTTCAGGTATTCACGATGATTGTCGAACTGGCCGGAGCATGGAGTGACGTCATGGCGCGTAAGGTCTTCGTTGCTGCCACGGGGCAGGATATCGGAAAAACCACCATCTGCCTTGCTCTGCTGCATCTGGCGCAGAAGAAATATCTGCGGGTCGGTTTCATCAAGCCCATCGGGCCCAAGCCGACCGTATTGAAGGGGCTGGCCGTGGATAAGGATGCCGCTCTGATGGCGCAGGTTTTTGGCCTTGGCAAGGACCTGCGCCAGATGTCGCCGGTGGTGCTCTATCCGGGCTCGACCCGGGAGGTGGTGGATGGGAAGGTCTCTATTGCCGACCTCGAAATCCGGATCGTGACGGCCTGTGCCGAGCTGGAAAGGAAGTGCGATTTTCTGATCATCGAGGGGACCGGCCATGCCGGGGTCGGGTCGATTCTCAAACTCTCCAACGCCCGTGTTGCCCGGATGCTTGACGCGCCGGTCCTGATGGTGACCGGCGGCGGCATCGGCAACGTAGTCGACGCAGTCCATATGAATCTGGCTCTTTTTGAGAAGGAAGGGGCGGAAGTGCGGGCGGTCCTGGCCAACAAGCTGATCCCCGAGAAGCGCGACATGATCCTCGACTACCTGGCGCGGGCCTTTGCGGACGAGCCGTTTCAGGTGCTGGGAGGTTTCAACTATCAGCCGATCCTGGCCAACCCCACCCTGCGGCGCATCTCCCGGCTCCTCGATCTGCCGCTGCACGGCAACCGGCGCGAGGCCAAGCGGATCATCCACCATGTGCAGATCGGCGCCGCCTCCACCCAGCGGGTCGCCGAGCTGCTGAAGGACTCCTCCCTGCTGATCGTCACCAGCAGCCGCGATGAACTTTTGGTCACCCTGGCCAACCTTTATCAGATCCCCGAATACCGCAGCAAGATCGTTGGTCTGGTCATCCCCGGGATCATCCCGGTCGGCCGGATTTCGCAGCAGATTCTCGATCGAAGCAACATCCCTTACCTGCGCACCCAG
>DATBML010000450.1:0-6359 GCA_036554885.1 Desulfuromonadales bacterium | reverse complement strand
AAAGCCAGGGGCTTGCCGTCCTTGTCGAGGATGCCGTCGCCGTCGCTGTCTCGCCAGCCGGCCTCGGCCAGCAGTTCCCTGGCCCGCGCGGGATCGTACGGATACCGTGCGACATCCGGGTTGTAGACCCAGGTATCGGGTTTGAAAGGCCCGGTCGCCGCCTGTCCCATGCCGAGCAGGACGCCGTCGATGATCTCCTGTTTGTCGATGGCGAAGGAAAGCGCCTGCCGCACCCTCTTGTCCTGGAAGATGGGGCGGCGCAGATTGTAGCCGAGATAGGTGTAACTGAAAGCGAGATAACTGTATTTGTTGAACTGCCGCCGAAAGGCCGGAGTGTCGGTCTGGGTCTGGTACTGGATCGGGGTCAGACCCATGAAATCGAGCCCCCCCGACTGCAGTTCGAGAAACTGCGTCGACAGGTCGGGAATGATCCGGTAAACGACGCGCTTGATGTAGGGCGGCCCCTTGAAATAATCGGGGCTCGCCTCGAGAACCAGCTTCTCGCCCGACTTCCACTCGACGAAACGGTAGGGACCGGTTCCGACCGGCTGCCGGGAGAGGGGGCTCTTGGTCACTTCGACATCCTTCAGAAGATGCTGCGGCAGGATGCTGACCCCCCAACTGCCGAGCGCCGGCGCATAGGGCTTCTCGTAGGTCACGCGAAAGGTGAAGGGGTCAGGAGTCTCGGCCTTGGCCACTTGTCGGTAGGCTTCGGCGTAGGCGGTCGGCGTTTTCGGATCGACGTAGAGCCGGTAGGTGAAAAGGACATCGGCCGAAGTAAAGGGGGCACCATCATGCCACTTGACTCCCCGACGCAAATGAAAGGTGATGGTCAGGTTATCTGCGGAGATCTCCCAGGACTCGGCCAGCTCGCCCTCCAGCTGCAGGTTCTTGTCGTAGCGCACCAGCCCGTCATAGACGAGGCCACTGATGTCGGCAGAGGCCGAGTCGGAGGCGAGGACCGGCAGCAGATTGCTCGGCTCGCCGATGGAGGCCTCGATGAAAGTGTCACCGAAGGCCGGCGCCGCCGCTTCCCCTTCGGCGGGAAGGGGCGCCTCCTGCCGCTTGCAGCCAGCCGTCAGAACCAAAAGAACCACGCCGATAAACAATAAGGACGGGATGCGCATGCAACCTCTCCAGCGTTGAATCCGCAGATGACGCAGACCTACGCAGATAAAGACAAATCTGGTTATTCGGTCGTTGTAAACCGAACAAACCATTCAAACAGGGATGAAGGGGATTAAGGGGATAATACCCTCAATCTTAAGCCAGATTGCTTTGGTTTATCCCCTGCATCCCCTTTATCCCTGTAAATGTGATTTTCCGGATTGCCCGCCCAGCTTCAGGGAAACGGCAGCACTTCCACCCCCCGCGGCGGCGTCAGGCGAAACCGCTCGGCGGGTATTGCCACATTGGTCCGGACCTCGGTAAAAGCGACCGTCGCCTCGGTCTTCGAGGCGGGCATGGCCAGCGAAGCCGTAAGTGGAAACGGTCGGGACTCACCGGTGAATCGGTCATAGGCGACCTGCAGCAGAAGCTCGTCGCCCCGGTAATAGGCCGCGCCGGTCAGCCGCAACAGCCGGTCGAAGCGCAACTCCTGTCGGCGCCCCTCGGCGGCGTAAAGGGTCAGCAGGGTTTCGCCTTCGGCAACCGGCGCCACAGACAGGCGCTCGTGGCCGATGACCGGCACCTGGTAGAGAAGCAGATGCACCAGGTCCGTCAACTGCAGAGGCAAACGGGTAAGACGCTGCAGATGGGCCAGCGTGAAGTCGTCGCGATAGAGCTTGCCTTCGCCGGGGACCAGGACCTCGATCTGCTTGCCGTCGGTTGCCATGACCAGCAGCGGCTGGCCGAAGGGGCTGAGGGTTTCGAGACGCAGGCGATCGGGCTTTTCGGCAAACAGCACCTCGGTCACCGACTGGGTTCGCGCCTCCGTGCTGATCCTCACTTTGGCCATTCCTTCGAGGGAAGTGAAGGCCGTTGCGCTGTCGGCCAGACGTTCAAGCAGATTCTCCGCAGAAACCGGCGGTGTGACTACAGGTGGTACCGTGGGGCGGACGGCGCAGGCCGCCAGCAGCAACGGCAGGAAAGCAAGAATGAGACGCATCGGCATTATTCCGGCGGCAGGCTATCGAGCTTTTCGCGGACGCTCGTGGCTTCCGGGGCAAGTTCGAGCGCGTGGTTGTAGGTGGTGCGGGCCCGGGCGTTCAAACCGAGCGCCCGATAAACGTCCCCGAGATGTTCCAGCACGACCGGATCGTCGGCAAGCAGTTCGGCTGCCTTTTCGAGCTCCCGCCGAGCCTCCTCCAGGCGTCCCATTTTGAAATAGACCCAGCCTAGGGTATCGATGACATGTCCTTCATTCTTCAACTGCATGGCCCTTCTGACCATCTGCAGGGCCTCGTCGAGCCGCTCGCCCTGCTCGGCATAGGTGTAGGCGACGAAATTCAGCGCCTCGGCATGGTCCGGATCGCGCTGCAGCACCTCCTGCATGGCCGCCAGGGCACCTGCACGGTCCCCCCGGCGTTCCAGTACCACCGCTTTTTCATAGAGCAGCCCGGTGGCTTCCGGATGGGCAAGCAGGCCGCGCTCCAGGGTCGCCGCGGCAGCCTCGGAATGGCCGTCGGCATCCTGGAGGGAGGCCAGGAAGGTATAGAGTTCAGGACGGCCCGGCCCTTGTTTGAGCAGATTTTCGAGGGTGGCGATGGCATCGGCGGAACGACCGAGGCGGAAATAGATGTAGCTGATGTGCGATTGAGCGTCGGCATGGAGTTCCGAATCGACGGATATCGATTGGAACGCCTCAAGGGCGGCCGGCCAGTCGGCCAGCCGCTCGCGGGCCGAGCCAAGATAGAAGCGGATCTGCTCCAGCTCCGGTTTGTATTCGAGAATGGCGGAAAAAGTCTGGGCGGCGGACGCCCACTCCTCTTTTTCCAGGTAGATGAGGCCGATCTTGCGCCGTGCCTCAAGGTCTTCGGGATCGACTTCGACGCCCTTCGACAACTCCAGCAGTGCTTCATCCAGTCGATTCCCGGCGATCAGAAGGCGAGCGACATGGTGTCGCAGGGCTAGGCTGTGGGGATTGTGCTGCAAGGCGGCCCGGTAGAGAGCAATCGCTCCGGCGAGATCCCCCCGGCTTTCGAGCATCCCGCCCAGCTCTGCAGTGGCGGGTTCAAAGCCGGGTTGCAGGACAAGAATCTTTCGGTACGACTCTTCGGCCAAGGTTTCCAGACCGGTCTCCCGATACAGACGGGCCAGCGCCAGATGGGCGGCGATGAGGTCTGGATTGCGGTGAATCAACTCCTTGAACACTTCCACGGCACGATCAAGCTTGCCGGCTCGGGCGAAGGCGATGCCGAGATGGAGCCGGGCATTTTCCTGCTCGGGGTCCAGTTCGATGGCCCGCATCAGGTAGTTCGCCGCCTGTTCGTCGTCGCCGAGACCGAAATAAACCCGCCCCAGAAAGAGGTTGGCTTCCACCGAAGAGGGGTCCTGGATCAAGGCATCTTCGGCGGCTCGAACGGCCTTTTCTTCTTCCCCCTGTTTGAGGTAATTCTCGGCCAGGGCCAGGCGCAGAAAAGCGGAATGGGGATCGAGCTCGATGGCCTGCTGCAGGGACTCGGCCGCACCGTCGAAATCGCCGGACTCTCCGAGCAACCTGGCCTGACTGAAGTAGAACAGGGATTTGGATTCAGGGCTCTCCACGTTCGAGACATAGGCCCGCTCCACCTCGACCGGGGATGCCGGCGCAGCGAGCGCTGCCGGCTTCGGCAGGCAGCCGGAGAGACCGAGCAACAGAGCAAGAATCGGTAAGCTCCGAAAAATCATTATATTTTCTCCAAGTCGGCGGTTGCGGACCAGCCACGGCAACCGGACCGCGCAAAGTGCATAGAAGGTACCATATTGCGCAGATAGCGTCAATTCGTTTACCCGCCGTCCCGAACGCTTTACAGCTTCCCCGGATGTGTTAGAGTTTTCGTGAAATCGAAGACTTACAGACGGGACCAGGATGGTTGAGAACGCCTTGCACAGGGCCTTGCTGCGCCCCGATGCCTACCCTGCGGAGACCGGCCCGGTCGGCCATCGGGAGACGCATATTTCCCGACTTTATTTCACCGACCTCTTCGTCTACAAGATCAAAAAACCGGTCGATTTCGGCTTTCTCAACTTCACCACCCTTGACCGCCGCCGCTTCTACTGCTACGAGGAAGTACGATTGAACCAGCGGTTTTGCCCCGATACCTATCTCGATGTCGTCGAGATTCGCAAAACGAATCAGCATTACCGGGTGGGCGGCGATGGCGAGATCGTCGACTATGCGGTCAGAATGAAGCGCCTGCCTGAAGAGCGCATGCTGGTTCACCTGCTGCAGACCGCCGACCCCTCGCTCCCCGCGGAAATGCAGCGGGTCGGCCGCCGCATCGCCCATCTACACCGGCATGCGGAAATCGTCCGGAGCGACGGCGGCCGCTCCGACCTCGACACCATCCGGCACAACTGGCAGGAAAACTTCATGCAGACCGCCCCCTTCGTCGGGCAAACCCTTAGCGCCCGGGGGCAGGCGGAGTGCTCCGACTACGTCGAGCGGTTCCTCGCCGACCACGCGCCCCTGCTCTTGCAGCGACAGGAACAGGGCTTCGTGCGGGACGGGCACGGCGATCTGCATGCCGAGCACATCTGTCTGACCGAGCCGGTGTGCATCTACGACTGCATTGAATTCAACCGCCGCTTCCGGGTCTCCGACGTGGCCGCCGATCTCGCCTTTCTGCTGATGGATCTCGATTATCGCGAGCGGCGTGACCTTGCCTCCATCACCCTCGAGGCTTACTGCAATGCCGGCGAAGCGGACCGCGAGTTGCCGCTGCTTCTCCCTTTCTACAAGGTTTACCGGGCCTGGGTGCGGGGGAAGGTGGAAGCGCTGCTGGCCGCGGATACGGCGGCCGAAGGCGAAGCGCGCAGCGTAGCGGCAGGGCGCTCCAGACGCTACTTCAATCTGGCGCTGGGCTACCTCTGCAGCCCGGTGCTGGTCATGACTTGCGGCTTGATGGGGGTCGGCAAGACGACCGTGGCTCGCAGCCTGGCCGCTGCCTTGGGAGCAACGCTGCTGCGAACGGATGAACTGCGCAAGGCACTGGCCGGACTGCCTTCCACCACCGGCAGGCCGGAGCCGTTCGGCACCGGCATTTACTCGGCCGGGATGACCGCCAAAACCTACGATCTGCTGCTGGAACGTTCCCTGGTCGCGCTTGCCGCCGGGCAGTCGGTCATCGCCGACGCCGCCTTTTTGCGCCGTGCCGAACGTGAGCGCTTTGCTGCAGCGGCGCATCGAGAGGGCTTTCCCTGCCTGATCGCACTCATGGAATGCCCGGCAGAAACAGCCCTCCAAAGACTCGACCGGAGGCAGGCAATGGGCCGGGATGCCTCGGACGGTCGTCGCGAACTCTTCCTCAGTCAATACGCGGCATTCGAGCCGCCAGTCGAAACGGAAAGCATTATCCGCATCGACACCGCCGGGGATGTTGACTATAATGTTCAGCGCATTCTCTGTGCGATCATCGAAAGGAACAGGACGCCTAGATGAAAGAGCCTAATCCCATCCAGATCCGGGAAGCCTGGGTGCTCTGTTTCCTGCTGGGCGTCATTATGCTCAATTATCCCTTCATCCACATCTTCAACAAGGAGACGATGGTCCTCGGCATTCCATCCCTGTTTCTCTACTTCCTTGTCGGCTGGCCGACCTCGATACTGGTGATTTATCTCTTCTGCCGCACCCTGCGCGACGAAAATGGGCCCGGCAGCGACAAGGGAAGCGGCAGGAAGGATCAGCGATGATCCCGGTCGGAGTCGTTGCCGCCATCTCCCTGCTCTATTTCGGCCTGCTCTTCGCTGTCGCCTTCTACGCCGACAAGAGCCGTGAAGCCGGCCGAAGCATCATCTCCAATCCCCACATTTATTCCCTTTCCCTGGCGGTCTATGCCACCTCGTGGACCTATTACGGCAGCGTCGGCCGGGCCGCCACCAGTGGTCTCGACTTCCTCCCGGTCTATCTCGGGCCCACCCTCGTCGCCTTCAGTTGGTGGTTTCTGCTGCGCAAGATGGTGCGCGTCAGCAAGGAACACAACATCGTCAGCATCGCCGACTTCATCTCCAGCCGCTATGGCAAGTCAGCGTTGCTCGGTGCCGTCGTCACCGTCTTTGCCGTGGTCGGGATCATGCCCTACATCGCCCTGCAGCTCAAGGCGGTCTCGCATACCTTCGACCTGCTGACGGTTTCGCCGGAAGCCGTCGGCATGGGATTCAAGAAGCTCATACCCGCCCTCCCCCCCTATGCCGACACGGCCTTCATCGTCGCGCTGGTA
>DATBML010000393.1:0-5366 GCA_036554885.1 Desulfuromonadales bacterium | reverse complement strand
TGGCGGCCTGGTTGCCGGCAAGGGAACGCTGCTGCTGACCCTGGTCTTCTGGACCACCCTGCTGCAGGGCGCTATCGCCGCGGCGGCGGTGGCCGATCTGGTGGGCGCCCGGTGGATCACCGTCCTGCGCCGGCAAATCCTGGCCTCCTGCCCGCTGCTGCTGGCTCCCCCCGTCCTGCTCATTCTGCTGGTGCCCCGGTTCGACATTTATCCCTGGGCCGAAACTCCCGGTCAGTGGTTGAACACACCCTTCTTCCTGCTTCGCAACCTGGCGCTGCTGCTGGCCGTCTACGGAACGGGCCGTCTTTACGCCCGGCGCTCCTTGCGAAACGATCCGCGAACGCCCCGTAGCGCCATCATCTACCTCTTTGTTTTCGTCGCCTCGCAGACCCTGGTCGCCTTCGACTGGGTCATGTCCCTTGAATACCCCTGGGTCAGCACTCTCTTCGGCGCCTATTTCTTCGTCGAGGCCCTCTATGCCGGCCTGGCGCTGGCGGGAATCCTCTGCTTCCTCCTGCCTCTGCGGCAGGAGGAAAGGCGCGCGGTCGAAGAGGTCAAGCCGCTGCGGGACATCGGCCTGCTCCTGTTCGGTTTCAGCGTCCTCTGGGGCGGCCTCTTTTTCGCCCAGTACCTCCTGCTCTGGTACGGCAACCTGCCCGAGGAGGTGCAGTTCATCGCCCGGCGCCTCGAGAGTTTTCCCCTGCGTGCGCTCAGCGTTCTCTTTCTTGCAGCAAATTTTCTGGTACCCTTTCTGGTTCTGCTCGGCCGGCGCGCCAAACGCAGCGACCGCGTCGTCGGTGCCGTGGCGGCATTGGTGCTGACGGGGCTTTTTGCCGAGCGACTGTTTTTCATCCTCCCTGCAGCGCCCATGCCGGTCGGCATCCTGCTGGTGGAGAATGTCCTGTTTTTTGCCTTCTGGCTGCTGACCGTGCACAGCCGGGAGCATCTGCTGCCGGCGTCGACGGAGAGTTAGATAAAGCAGGGGAAGCGGCGGAGAAAGGTGGAAATTTGCCGTTGCAATCATGAGGGAGATAGGGTATATAAGACAGTCCGTGCGCGATTAGCTCAGCTGGATAGAGCGCTGCCCTCCGGAGGCAGAGGTCACAAGTTCGAATCTTGTATCGCGCGCCAAGAAAAATCGAGGGTCTGCCAGAAATGGCCGGCCCTTTTTCTTTGTGTCTTGCCCTTGCTGACGTCAATGTTTGCCGCCGCCTTGCGGGTGCCACGATTCTCCCGGCCAAGAGTCCTGCTTGCCAGCCTCCTTCCCGGTGCTAGAATGGGAACAGACTCATGCTGACGCGGGGGCGCCATGCAAAGCTGGGCCTTTCAGGCAGGATTCGAAGATCGTCTGCTGCAATCCCTTCGGCCGAATTACCGGATACTGGCCCCGGTGCGGGGGGCGGACGGGGTCGGCCGGCTGCAGCCAGTGCGCAGGTGGACGGAGCTGTCGGCAGGGACCCTGCCGCTCATCCCGCTAAAAAAAGTCGTCTTCCCCCCTCACGATGTACTCTGGACCCTGCTGGGGATTGAGTACCGGGAGCCGGCGCCGTCGACGGTGCCGGTGGCCCTGGTCGGCATCGCCCCTTGTGACCTCTACGCCTTCGCCTATCTCGATCTCGTCTTCGCCGACGATCCCCATTACCAGCGTCGTCGGCAGGGCTTGCTGCTGGTCGGCAGCAGCTGCCGACCCAACGCGGAATGTTTCTGCCCGCCGCGGCGCGAGCCGCCTCCCTTCGATTTGTTTCTCGCTGCCGACCGGCTCTGGGTCGGCTCGGCCTGTGGCGAGGATATGCTCACCGCCCTGCAGGAGGAACTTTCCTCCCCCGACGACCTGCCGCTGCCCGCCGAAATAACCGATGGGCAGCAGCAGGTGCCGGAAAACCTCGAACAGCTTTTCGGCGCGAGCGCCGGTCTACCGCTCTGGCGGGAGGTGGGGGAGCGCTGTGTCTCCTGCGGCGCCTGTTCGGCTGTCTGCCCCACCTGCTACTGCTACGAGATGAGCGATGAAGCGCTGCCGGACGGTCGGGTGAATAGGCGGCGCGAGTGGGACAACTGCTTCTTCCGCAACCACGCCCTGGTCGCCGGCGGGCAGAACTTCCGGCCGACCCGCACCGAGCGGCTGCGCTTCCGCTTCGAGCACAAGATGCTCGGCTTCGGTGCTCTGCGTGGCATCTCTTCCTGTGTCGGCTGCGGCCGCTGCGCCCGGGCCTGCCCGGTGGATATCGATATCTCGGCGGTGCTCGCCTCGCTGGCCGGAGGAGGTAAGCCATGACGGTCGCATTTCAGCCTGTGCCGGCGGTCATCGAGACCATTGACGAAACAGTTGCCGACAACCATTTCTTTACCTTCCGGCTGGCTGAGCCAATGCCGGTGGCGCCGGGGCAGTTCGTCGAGCTCTCCATCCCCGGCGTCGGAGCCTTTCCCGTATCGACTGCCACCCACTCCGGCGGTGCAACCTTCCAGGCCTGCATCCGCCGCGCCGGCCGGGTCACCTCGGCGCTCTACCGGCTTGGTGAGGGGGCAACCGTCGGCTTTCGCGGTCCCTTTGGCCAGGGCTTTCCGCTGGAAGCTTTCGCCGGGCGGGATGCCCTGCTGGTAGCCGGAGGACTGGGGATGGCCCCGTTGCGGGCTCTGCTGCAGGCTCTGCTGGAAGAGCGAGAGCGGGTAGGGGAGATCATTCTGCTCTACGGCAGCCGGGACCCGGACGCCATCCTGTTTCGCGACGAGTTGGAGGGCCTGGCCGCCGCCGGGACGATCAAGGTCCGTTTTTCCGTCGATTTTGCCACGGAGCTTCCCTGGTCGAGGGAGGCCTATGTCTGCCGGATAGGATTGGTCACCGAACTGCTGCGCGACCTGGTCTTTGTGCCGACGAAGACCGTAGCGGCAGTTTGCGGCCCGCCGTCGCTGTACGGCTGCGTGCTGGAAGATCTGGCCCGGCTCGGCATCGACCCGGAGCGGATATTCGCGACGCTGGAGCGGCGGATGCAGTGCGGCGTCGGCCAGTGCTGCCACTGCGTGACGGCTGGGGTATTCGTCTGCAGACAGGGGCCGGTCTTCAGTCTGGCGGAGCTGCGGCGGATGGAAAAGGCAATTTGATGCAACGGTAGGGGCGTGATTCATCACGCCCAGGGCGCAATAAATTGCGCCCCTACGGAAAATCGCGGATACGTTATGAAAAAACTGCGTCTGGCCTATGTGCGTTTCACCTCCTGCTGCGGCTGCCAGCTGACGCTGCTCAACTGCGAGGAGCAGTTGGCGGCCATCGACGAGGTGGCGGAGGTGGTTTACTTCGACATGGCCTCTTCCCGCATGGATGATGAGGGTCCCCTCGATGTCGTATTGGTGGAGGGCTCCATCTCCCGGCCCGAGGAACTGGTCGAGTTGCTTCGGCTGCGCCGTCGCGCCGAATTTCTGGTGGCGGTCGGCGCCTGCGCCCTGACCGGCGGGGTGAATGTCCTGGCCGGCGGCGACCGCATCGAACTCTGCGAAGGGGTTTACGGCGAGTGCGCCCGAGAAAAGTTGACGTTCCCGCCACAGCCGCTCTGCCGTTTCGTGCGGGTCGACCTGCAAATCGCCGGCTGCCCGCCGGAGCGCAGCGAGCATCTGCGCCTGCTCGGCGCCCTGGCCCGCGGCGGCCTGCCCGCCCTGCCCGAATATGCGGTCTGCATGGAATGCCGGCAGCGGGAAAATCTCTGCCTGTTGCTGGAAGCCAAGCAGCCCTGTCTCGGGCCGGTGACGCGGGCCGGGTGCAACGCCCTCTGCCCGAGCTTCGGCGCCATCTGCGAGGGGTGCCGGGGGCCGGTGACCGAGGCGAACCGGGCCGAGGAGTCGCGGCTGCTCCTCGGCCTGGGGCTCTCGGAGCGGGAGGTGCGGGCCAGGATGGAACGCTTCAGCGGAGTTTCCCATGAAGACCATTAGCCTGCAGCCGCTCACCCGGGTGGAAGGCCATGGCCGGGTGGAGATGAAGGTTCAGGCCGGCCGGCTGGCCGCTGTCCGGCTGGTTATCACCGAGTCGCCGCGCCTGTTCGAAGGGCTTTTGCTCGGCCGCTCCTGGCAGGAAGTGCCGGCCCTGGTCAGCCGGATTTGCGCCATCTGTTCGGGCGTGCACCGCGTCGCCGCCGCCTCGGCGCTGGAGAGCGCCCTCGGCCTGCAGATCCCGCCGATGGCCCGGAAGGTGCGCGCACTGCTGCTGCTCGGCGGGCACATCGAAAGCCATGCCCTGCACCTCTTCTGTCTCACCCTGCCGGATCTCGCCGGGACGGAAAGCATCCTCGAACTGCTGCGGGCCGGCGACCGCCGGGCGCGCGAAGGACTGGCGCTCAAGGCGCTGGGGAACCATATCCAGGAGCTGGCGGGGGGGCGGGTGATTCACCCGGTGAACGTCGAGGTGGGTGGGGTGGTCCGATTGCCGGCGCGGGAAAGTCTCGAAGCGCTGCTGGCCGAACTGGAGGAATGGTCGGGACGGCTGCCTTCCCTCGTCGAGGTATTCGCCGACCATCGTCGGTACCCACCTGCGACGCCGGCCCTCGGGACCCGCATCGCCGTCGACTGCGACGATTTCCTGCTTACCGGCCGGTCGCTGCGATTTTCGGACGGCCGTGTCGTTGCCGGCGACCGCTACCGGGACGTGCTGGAGGAGAGGGCGGTACCCTGGTCCAACACCAAACACAGCCGGACGGCGGGGGGGGCGCTGCTCGCCGGGGCGCTGGCGCGATTGGAAAACGCGGCCGGTCGCGCCTCGGCGCCGGTCCTGCCCGAGCCATTAGATGCCGGGATTCACGGCAACAACATGGCCCAGGGGCTCGAACTGCGCTGGGCGCTGCGGGAGGCCAGGCGTCTGGTGCGGGAACTACTGGCCGGGGATGCCGACGCTCCCGTCATGGCTGCGGTCCGGCCGGGCGCCGGGGTCGGGACCTGTGTCATCGAGGCCCCGCGCGGGCTGCTGATCCATCATTATGCCCTGGATGACCAGGGGCGGGTGGCAGCGGCCGATATCGTCACCCCCACTGCCATCAATCAGGCCGCCATCGAGGCGCAACTGCTGGCCGACCTGCAGGGCGTAACGGAGGAAACCGCGTTGACCGACCGTGCCGGTCGCATCGTCCGGGCCTACGATCCGTGCATCTCCTGCTCGGTGCACGTTTTAAGGCGGTAATTGGTAAAACCGGTGATTGGTGATTGGTTTAACCTGGAAAAAGCAGTATCCGCAGATTTCACAGATTTTCGCAGAGTAAGATCAAAGGCTGAGAAAGATTCGCGGCCCTACCCTTTCGGTTTGCTGTCGAAAATCGTAATTACCCGAACTTAAAGATTTTATCTGTGCAATCTGCGTAATCTGCGGATTAAATGCCGTTTTTAGATTCATA
>DATBML010000361.1:0-4148 GCA_036554885.1 Desulfuromonadales bacterium | reverse complement strand
CAGAGCCGGGTGACGACCGAGGACCCGGCCAACAACTTTGCCCCCGATTTCGGCACCATCAAGGTATACCGGACCGCCGCCGGCTACGGAGTTCGCCTCGACGCCGGGCAGGGGTACGCCGGCGCCCAGGTCACACCGCATTACGACTCGATGCTGACCAAGATCACCACCTTCGGCCGCAGTTTCTCCGACGCCGCCCGCACCATGCACCGGGCGCTGCAGGAGTTCCGCATCCGCGGCGTGAAGACCAATATCGGCTTTCTGGAGAACGTCATCACGCATCCGACCTTTCTGGCCGGCAAGTGCGACACTTCCTTCCTCGACACCCATCCGGAGCTGTTCCAGATCCCGGCCAAGCGCGACCGCGCCACCAAGCTGCTCAGCTTTGTTGGCCACACCATCGTCAACGGCTATCCAGGGATCAAACCGGAGAAGGCGCTGCGCTTCCGCACCCTGCGGGAGGCGGAGGTGCCGGAGATCCCCTACGGCACGCCGCGGCCGCGGGGAACGCGCGACATCCTGCGCGAGAAGGGACCCGAAGGACTGGCGGCCTGGGTGCGGAAGGAAAAGAAGCTGCTGATCACCGACACCACCATGCGTGACGCCCACCAATCGTTGATGGCGACCCGTTTCCGCACCGACGACCTGGAGCGTATTGCCGAGGCGACCAGCATCTACGGCGGCGGCCTCTTCTCGCTGGAGATGTGGGGGGGCGCCACCTACGACGTCTCCATGCGCTTTTTGCGCGAGGATCCCTGGGAGCGCCTCGACCGTCTGCGGGCGAAGATCCCCAACATCCTCTTCCAGATGCTGCTGCGCGGCTCAAACGCCGTCGGCTACACCAATTATCCGGACAACGTCGTCCAGGAGTTTGTCAAGAAGGCGGCCGAGAGCGGCATCGACGTCTTCCGCGTCTTCGACTCGCTGAACTGGACCAAGGGGATGGCGGTCGCCATGGAGGCGGTGCGCAAGAACGGCGCCATCTGCGAGGCTGCCATGTGCTACACCGGTGACATCCTCGACCCCAAGCGCACCAAGTACCCTCTCAAGTATTATGTCGATCTCGCCAGGGAACTGGAGCGCATGGGTGCCCATATCCTGGCGATCAAGGACATGGCGGGGCTGCTCAAGCCCTTCGCCGCCGAGAAGCTGATCAAGGCCCTGAAGCAGGAAATCGGCATCCCGATCCACCTGCACACCCATGACACCTCCAGCAACGGCGGAGCGATGCTGCTGATCGCCGCCCAGGCCGGCGTCGACATCGTCGACCTGGCGCTCTCCTCCGTCTCCGGACTCACCGCCCAGCCGAACCTGAACGCGTTGCTGGCAGCGCTGGAGGGGACGATCTGGGACCCGAAGGTGGACCAGGACGGTCTGCAGAAGCTCGCCAACTACTGGGAGACGGTCCGCACCTACTATGCACCCTTCGAGTCGGAACTGCGCAGCGGAACCGCCCAGGTCTACGAGCACGAGATTCCGGGCGGGCAGTACTCCAACTACAAGCCGCAGGTCGAAGGGCTCGGCCTCGGCCACCGCTGGGAGGAGTGCAAGGAGATGTACCGCCAGGTCAACGACATGTTCGGAGACGTCATCAAGGTAACCCCTTCTTCGAAGATTGTCGGCGACATGGCGATGTTCATGATCCAGAACAATCTCACCCCTGAGGACGTCTACCAGCGCGGCCACGAGCTGACCTTTCCGCAGGGAGTGGTCGATTTCTTCAAGGGGATGATCGGCCAGCCGGTCGGCGGCTTCCCCGAGCGTCTCCAGAAGATCATCCTCAAGGGGGAGGAGCCGCTGACCTGCCGCCCCGGCGAACTGCTGGAACCGGTCGATATGGCGGCGAAGAAGAGGGCGCTGGAGGAGAAGCTCGGCCACCGGGTGAGCGAACGCGAGGTGCTCTCCGCCGTCCTTTATCCGGGCGTCTTCGAGGAGTTTGACGGCCACCGGCAAGAATACGGCGACACCTCGGTGCTGCCGACCCCGGTCTTCTTCTACGGCCTGGAGGTCGGGGATGAGATCAATATCGAGATCGAGCCGGGCAAGACGCTTATCACCCGCCTGAACGCCGTCGGCAGCCTGCAGAAGGATGGCACGCGCAACATCTATTTCGAGCTGAACGGCGAGCCCCGTCAGGTGACGGTGAAGGATCTGTCGGTGAAGTCCGAGTTCACCGCCAACCAGAAGGCGGACAAGGCCAATCCGAAACATATCGGCGCCCCCATGCCGGGGAAGGTGTTCAAGATCCTGGTCAAGGCCGGCGACAGCGTAAAGGCCGGTGACACCCTCCTTTCCACCGAGGCGATGAAGATGGAAACGAACATCAAGGCCAAGGAGGACGGGGTCATTGCCGAGGTCCTGTTCAAGGAAGGTGCCCAGGTTCAGCAGGGCGACCTGCTGGTGGTTCTCGAATAAATAAAAGAATTTATTGCAGTTTTTCGGTCGGAGAGAGAAGGCCGGGCCCGCAAGGGTCCGGCCTTTTAATTTGCGAGCAGGGCCGGCGAAGGTCAGCTTGCCGGTTCGAGTTTGGCGAGCGCTTTGTTGAGGTGGGCCCGGACGGCGGCGCTTTCGGTCATCAGAAGGGTTTCGCGGGCCGCCTTGCGGGCTGTTTTGAGATCGAAGTTGCGCAGAAACGCCTTGGTGCGGGGAATGAAAGGGGCCGGCATGGAAAATTCGCGGATGCCCATACCGATCAGCAGCAGGAAGTTCATCGGGTCGGAGGCCATTTCGCCGCACAGGCAAAGCCCCCTGCCGTGCTGCGTCGCCACCTTCGTCATGTCCTGCAAAACGCGCAGAACGGCCGGGTGCAGCGGATCGTAGTACTTCTTGACCAGCGGGTTGTTGCGGTCGGCGGCGAGCAGGTACTGGACCAGATCGTTGGTGCCGAGGGCAAAAAAATCGACCTCGCCGGCGAGTTGCTCGGCCATGTGCACGGCGGCCGGCACTTCGATCATCACGCCGACCGGAATCGAGCCGGCGAAGGGGATGCCGTCCCGGTGCAGATTTTCGCACGCTTCCGCCACCACCTTGCGGCAGGCACGCACCTCGTCCAGTCCGGATATCATCGGAAAGAGCAGTTTGACCGGGCCGTGCATGCCGGCCATTAAAATCGCCTCGATCTGGGTGCGGAAAATATCGCGGTTATCCAGCGATACCCGCACCGACCGCCAGCCCATGAAGGGGTTGTCCTCCTTGGGCGGGCTGAAGTAGGGGAGGGCCTTGTCGCCGCCGATGTCGAGGGTGCGGATGGTCACCGGCTGGCCGGCGAACCCCTCCACCACCTTGCGGTAGAGCTGGTATTGATCGTCGCGGTCGGGAAAGTGGCCGCGCGCCATGTAGGGGAACTCGGTGCGGTAGAGACCCACCCCCTCGGCGCCGTTGCGGCGGGCGATGTCGACGTCGCTGACCAGCCCGATGTTGGCCCGCAGCACGATCCGCTCGCCGTCGCGGGTGACGGCCGGAAGGTCGCGGAATTCCTCCAGCCGGTGCAGTTCGCGGCTGCAGTCTTCCTCGAGCCGGCGGTATTCTTCGACGATGCGCGGCGGCGGATTGACGTAGAGGGAGCCGGAGTTGGCATCGAGGATCAGGCGATCTTCGGGGGCAATGCTCTTGAGGGCTCCCTTGACCCCGACCAGCGCGGGGATGCCGAGGGACTTGGCCATGATCACGGCGTGCGAGTTCCGCTCGCCCGCTTCGGTGACGATGCCGCGGATCTGCTCGTGGTCGAGAGCGGCCATGTCCGAGGGGAGAAGCTCGCGGGCGACCAGAATGCCGGGGTAGCGCAGGTGCAGGATGTGGTTTTCCTGCCCGACGAGATTGGCGAGCAGCCGCCGGCCGATATCCTCCATGTCGGCGGCCCGCTCCCGCAGGTAAGCATCTTCCATGCGCTGGAAGACCTCGATGTATTCGCCGACCACCTTTTTCAGAGCGTAGGGGGCGCTGTGCCCGCTTTCGATCTCGCGTCGCAGCCGTTCGAGAAAACCGCGGTCCTCGAGGATCATCAGGTGGGTATGGAAGATGGCGGCGTCTTCCTGGGAGAGGCGTTCGGCCACCCGCTTTTCAAGAAAGAGGGTCTGGATGCGGGTCTTTTCCAGCGCCCCTTCCAGGCGTTGCAGTTCCTCCTCGGGGCGCACCGAGGCTTCGTCGAG
>DATBML010000346.1:0-5392 GCA_036554885.1 Desulfuromonadales bacterium | reverse complement strand
CTTGATGCGGGCGACGATGGCGGCGCCCAGTTTCTTGGGCGGGCTGAGGATGGTGCGCAGGTGCCCGTCGACGCGCAAGCGTACCCGCAGCGACGTTTCGTAGGGCTCGATATGGATATCGCTGGCATTCCAGCGAATGGCTTCCAGCAGAAAGTAATTGCAGAGGGTAATGATGGGTGATTTGGCGCTGGCTAATTTGAGCTTGTGTGCCAGCAGGGGAGTCTCTGACTCATCAAGATCGAGCCGGTCGCGAAAATCTTCTTCAGCCTGCAGGGATTTGATCGCCTGGTTGTAGAATTCCCCGCCCCGCAGAACCTCTTCAAAGGCCCGGCCGGTCACCAGGTGCTCACCGACAAAGCGCTTGAAGTCGGCCTCGGTGCAGGTGGTGACGACCAGCCGTAATATGTCGGTTTTAAAACGGATGTCGTCGAGCGCCAAAAGGTTATAGGGGTCGAGCATGGCAATCCAAAGACTGCCGTTTTCTTTCTTCAGGGGGATGACCTGGTATTTAAACATCAGATCGGTTGAAAGCAGGTCGAAGAGCGCCGGGTCCGGCTTGATCAGGCCCAGGTCGACCACCTCCACGGCCAACTGATCGTGCAGGGCTTTGCGTATGGCTTCTTCCGTGCAAAGCTCCAAACTTACCAGAATCGAGCCGAGGCGGCCCCCTTTGATTTTCTGGACACTCAGGGCCTTCTCGACGTCCCGTTGCTTGATGATCCCGGCTTGTACCAGAAACTCCCCGACCTGCATTCGTTTCTGGTGCGTCGTGTTATTGGACAAAGGCGGCTCGGAGGCGGGTTCGGACAAAGAAGGCTTATTTTTTTCGGCCATTTTGCTTTCCTGGGTGAGAAACGAGCACGGATCGGGTTAGGGCAGGGACTCTCGCGAATGAAGTGAACATA
The DNA here is from genome assembly GCA_036554885.1 of Desulfuromonadales bacterium. Classification (GTDB taxonomy): domain Bacteria; phylum Desulfobacterota; class Desulfuromonadia; order Desulfuromonadales; family DASPGW01; genus DASPGW01. The sequence goes on along the minus strand of DATBML010000346.1, from coordinate 4,487 downwards.
TCAGGATTGTCCAGGTATGTTCAAGACTAAATCTGGCCTGGCGCCGGGGAGGATCGAAAATTGTGAGCCGAAAAGAAAAAGGGGTTACAGCGAAAGCCGTAACCCCTTGTTTCTTCTGGTGCCCAGGGACGGAATCGAACCGCCGACACGAGGATTTTCAGTCCTCTGCTCTACCGACTGAGCTACCTGGGCATTGGGAACCACGTATATAGCGAACTTGTGTCCGGCTGTCAAGAGAAAATACGCCAGCGGTCCTGATTCCAGATGTTGTAATTGTGCTTGCCATTTTTCTGCGGTTCTGTTACTTAACTAGGCAGTTCGATAGACGGAGGTTTTCCGGATGTACTCCCTTTTTGCCAGCTTCAGCGATTTTTACTTTTGGTACGGCTTTTATTTTCGGCCGTCTGCCCGGGGTAGAGGTCTGCTGGCATAGAGGAAAGCAAACACCAGCCGCCAGATCAGAAACCATGGGCAGACCGATTCCGGTTCTCCCGTGGTTTTTTCGTTCCAGGATCGATGAATGAAAAATGGCCGCCGGGAGTCACCGGGCGGCCTTTAGCATTTCAGCAGGTAAACTTTCATCGAGCCGAAAGGAGCAGAGCCATGATCATCGTCATGCAGCAGGGGGCCGGCAAGGAAGCGCTGGCCGAAGTCAAGAAGCGGATCCGCGAGCTGGGTTACAAGCCGCACGTCATCCACGGCGAGACCCGCGACGTCATTGGTGCGGTCGGGGACGAGCGGGGCAAGGCGGTCCTCCAGTCCCTGGAATCGATGCCGGGGGTAGAGAGCGTCGTCCCTATTCTCAAGCCCTACAAGCTGGCAAGCCGCGAGGTGAAGCCGGAACCGAGCATCTTCGAGATCGGCGGCGGGATCGCCATCGGCGGGGAGCAGCTGGTGGTAATGGCCGGACCCTGTTCGGTGGAGAGCGAGGAGCAGATCGTCGAGACGGCGCGGGCGGTCAAGGCTGCCGGCGCCACCGTCCTGCGCGGCGGGGCCTTCAAGCCGCGCACCAGCCCCTATTCGTTCCAGGGGATGGAGGAGGACGGGCTCAAGCTGCTCGGTGTGGCCCGGCAGGAGACGGGACTGCCCATCGTCACCGAGGTGGTCAATCCGCGCGATGTCGAGCTTGTTGCCCGCTATGCCGACATCATGCAGGTCGGGGCGCGCAACATCCAGAACTTCGCCCTGCTCAAGATGCTCGGCCAGCTCGACAAGCCGGTGCTGCTCAAGCGCGGGATGGCCACAACCATCCAGGAGTTTCTGATGAGCGCCGAGTATATCCTGGCCGAGGGGAACCGGCGGGTGATCCTCTGCGAACGGGGAATCCGCACCTTCGAGACCGCCACCCGCAACACTCTCGACATCTCGGCGGTGCCGGTGCTCAAGGCGCAGACTCACCTGCCGGTGGTGATCGACCCATCGCACGCCACTGGACACGCCCACCTGGTGCCGTCGATGTGCTATGCGTCGGTGGCCGCCGGGGCCGACGGGCTGATTGTCGAGGTGCATCCGAACCCGGAAAAGGCCGCCAGCGACGGCCCCCAGTCCCTGCGCCCGGCCGATTTCGCGTCGATGATGGAGAAGTTGCGGCAGTTTGCAGCGGTGGCAGGGAGAAAGTTGTAAAGCGGTCATCGGTCCCTGGTCATTTGTCATGGGCAAAGCCGCACATGCAAATGACCTGGGACAGGTGACGATTGACAAGGAGTGGTTATGTTCTTCATCCCCCTTTCCCAGGTCGAAAGCGTCGAGCTGGTCATCCATGCACTCCGGATGGCGGGCGGGCAGGCGGACTGTTCGACCTGTCCGGTTCGCCGGGTCTGCATGAAGCAGTGTCTGGCCATTGCCGACTCGGTGGCCAGGATGATCCAGGCCGGGGTCCTGCCGACGATCAGCGAAGAGCCCGTGCCCGAACCACCGACCGGCGGACCGCCGCCCGGCAAGGGGCGGCTACAGGTGGTGAAGTAGGTGCAATCCTCTGCCGGTCCGCGCGTCTACGGCGTTGACAGCAAAGGACAAAAGGTCTAAACTCCCTCCTTTCCCAAGCGGCCGGAAGTATCTTCCCGGCTTGCAAAAACGAGCGGAAGGAGCACCTACATGAAGGTTCTCGTCACCGATGAAATTTCCCGTGAGGGGCTGCAGCCCCTTCTAGAAGACTCCCGGATCGAACTCGACATGCGGCTGGGGCTGCCGGTCAACGAATTACACCAGCTGATCGGTGGTTACGAGGCGATCATTACCCGCAGTGGCACCCGTGTCGACCCGGCGCTGCTCGACCACGGGCGGCAGTTGAAGATCATCGCCCGGGCCGGCGTCGGCATCGACAACGTCGATGTCGAATATGCCAGTAACAAGGGTATCATCGTCGTCAACGCTCCCTTCGGCAACGTCAATTCGGCCGCCGAGCACACCATGGCGATCCTTCTCAGCCTCTGCCGCAACGTGACGGTGGCTAACCACAGCCTGAAGAGCGGCGAATGGAAACGGGCCCCCTTTACCGGTTACGAGCTCAAGGGCAAGACTATCGGCGTGATCGGCATCGGCAAGGTCGGCGGTCGTGTCGCCCTGCGCTGCAGGGCTTTCGAGGCGGAGGTCATCGCCTGCGACCCCTACGTCTCGGAGAAGCGCGCCGATGACCTTGGCGTCAAGCTGATCCCCCTCGAAGACATCGTCCGCTACGCCGACATCATCACTGTTCATACCCCGCTCAACGACGAGACCTGCGGCATGCTGACCGCCGCTCACTTCGACCGGATGAAGGAGGGCGTGATTATCGTCAACTGCGCCCGCGGAGGGATCATCGACGAAGCGGCGATGCTCGCTGCCCTGGAGAGCGGCAAGGCCGCCGGAGCCGCTTTCGACGTCTGGAGCGAGGAGCCGCCGCAGACCGAGGTCCTCAAAAAACTCATCGCCCATCCGCGGATGGTCGTCACCCCCCACCTCGGTGCCAACACCTTCGAGGCGCAGAAGAACGTGGCGATCGACGTCAGCCGCGAGATCATCAACTATCTGGATGGCCGGCCGCTGGAGAATGCCGTCAACATCCCCAAGTTCGATCCCGACCTGATGGAGCATATGAAGCCCTTTCTCGGCCTGGTCGGCAGGGCTGGCGAGTTCGTTTCCCAGCTTGCCCCGCCCAACCCTAACAAGGTCGTCTTCGCCTACAACGGCAAGCTGGCCAGATACGACTGCGCGCCTCTCACCGTCTGCGGGCTGGCCGCCCTGCTCGGCCGCCACACCGCGCAGGAGGTGAACATGGTCAACGCCCGGCTGGTAGCCAAAAGCATGGGGATTGCCGTCGAGGAGGTGCGCACTACCGAGTCGGAATCATTCTCCAACCTGGTGACCCTGACTATCGAGTCGCCCGAAGGGAACCGCACTATTGCCGCTACCCTGTTCGAGGGGATTCCGAAGATAGTCAAGCTGCGCGACTTCCTTACCGACTTCACCCCCGAGGAGCACATGCTGGTCATCACCTATGCCGACAAGCCGGGGCTGATCGGCAAGATCGGCACCATTCTCGGTGAAGCCGGCATCAACATCGGCTCGATGAACCTGGGACGCCGGGCCAAGGCCGGCGAGGCGATGGTCGTCCTCTCCCTCGACACGCCCGCCGACGAAGCAACCCTCCAGAAACTTGCCGCCGCCGTGGAGGCCCATTTCATCAAGGCCGTGCTTATGAAGATCTAGAGGGCCCGGTTCGCAGGCACATAATCAGTGAGAATCAAAAAAACGAAGCGGCCTTGTTCGAGGCCGCTTCGTTTTTTTCAGGAAGGTTCCGGAAATGCATGGGGCAGAAGTGAGCGTACGGGCGTGGAATCACTCCGCAGTCCCTGCCAGCAGGCTGCGTCCGACCCACCGTTTGGCGAACTGGAAGGCGGTACGACCGCAGCGCTTGCTCTTCTCATGCGACCAGGCGATGGCCGCCTGTTCGGTCTCGGCAGTCCAGGCAAGGGACGAGTCATTCTGCCCCGCCAGGTTGTCGATGCACTGACGCACCACCCGCAGGTACTGCTCCTGGGAGAAGACGCGGAAGGAGACCCAGAGGCCGAAGCGGTCGGAAAGGGATATCTTCTCCTCCACCCCTTCGCCGTGGTGGATTTCGTTATTGACCAGCTTCGAGCCGAGGTTGTCGGTGGGGTACTCGGGGAGCAGGTGCCGGCGGTTGGAGGTAACGTAGATCAGGCTGTTCTCCGGCGCCGCGTAGACCGAACCGTCGAGAGCGCTCTTGAGGATCTTGTAGCTCTTCTCCCCCGGTTCGAAAGAGAGGTCGTCGCAGAAGAGTATGAAGCGGAAGGGCTGGTCCTGGATGCGGCTGAAGATGTCGGGGAGAAAAGGCAGGTCGTCCTTGTCGATCTGGATGACCCGCAGCCCCTGCGGGGCGTAGGTGTTGAGCAGGGCGCGGATCAGCGACGACTTGCCGGTGCCGCGTGACCCCCAAAGCAGGGTGTTGTTGGCCGGGAAGCCCTTGAGGAACTGGCGGGTGTTTT
>DATBML010000255.1:0-6504 GCA_036554885.1 Desulfuromonadales bacterium | reverse complement strand
CTCACCCATCATCACCCTCTCTCCGACGCCGCCTGCGTCACCGCCGGCCGCATGGTCCAGCAGGCCCTGCTCGGCGCCGACCGCTTCGCCCTGCACGCCCTCACCCGTGAACTGGTCGCCGCACACCCGAATTTCCGTTTCAACACCTACAAGGGGAATGCCACGGCCTACGTAGTCGACACTCTGCAGACCGTCTTCCACCACCTCTTCACCACAGCCGATTTCGAGGAGTGCCTGGTCGGCGTGGTCAACCAGGGGGGCGACGCCGACACCACCGGCGCCATCGCCGGGATGATCGCCGGCGGTTTCTATGGCCTGGAGTCCATTCCGGAAGGATGGCTGAAGAAGCTCGATCCGCAGGTGCGCAGGGAGGCCGAGGCACTGGCGATCGAGCTGGTGCGGCTGTCGCCATGGCATGCACAGGCCGGCGGCGCGTCCGGCGGTTGACAGACGGGTTAAAGGACGGGAAAATTCAGACGGCCAAAGTCGAACCCGACTCCAGGAGAAGTCATGGATTTCACAGCCTTCCGCGAACAGTTCCCGGTCGCCCGGGAGTTCACCTTTCTCAACCATGCCGCCACAGCTGCCCTGCCGCAGCCGGCGGTCGAGGCCGTCGCCGGCTTCCTGGCCGAATGCGCCGCCCGGGGGAGCCTCGACTATGGTCGCTGGCTGGCCCGCCTGGCTAAAATACGCCGTCAGGCAGCGGAGCTGATCGGCGCCTCTGCGGAGGAGATCGCCTTCGTCCCCAATACCTCGGCCGGCCTGGCGACGGTAGCCGAGGGGCTGCGCTGGCGGCCCGGCGAGGCGGTGCTGGTCGCGGTGCCGGATTTTCCGGCCAACGTCTATCCCTGGCAGCATCTGGAGCGCAAGGGGGTGACCGTCCGCTTCGTCGAGCGGCGCCCCGGCGGCTGCATCAGTCCCGCAGATGTGGCAAAGTCACTGGTGCCGGGCGCCCGTTTGCTGGCGGTCAGTTCGGTCGACTACATCACCGGCTTCGCCACCGACCTGCCGGCGCTTGGGGAGTACTGCCGGGAGCAAGGGCTGCTCCTCTGTGTCGATGCAATCCAGAGCCTGGGGGTGCTGCCGCTGAATGTCAAGAGGTGCGGGATTCATCTGCTGGCGGCCGGCGGACACAAGTGGCTGCTCGGGCCGATGGGCGCGGGCCTGCTCTACGTCGACTACAATATCGCCGACCTTGTCGAGCCGCCGCTGGTGGGATGGAAGAGCATGGTCGACGAGGAGAACTTCGACCTGCATTACGAACTCAAGCGGGACGCCGGCAAGTTCGAGCCGGGAACCCTGAACCTGCCGGGGATTTTCGGCCTCGGCGCCTCCCTGGACCTGCTGCAGTCCGTCGGCGTCGACGACATCCGGCAGCGGGTGCTGGCGCTCAACGACCATTTTGCCGAGGGACTGCGCGAGCGCGGCCTGGAGGTCGTCTCGCCCCGGCGAGAGACCGAGCGCTCGGGGATACTCTCCTTCCGCCCGCCGGGGGATGCCCTGTGCTGCAACCGGTTTTTGGCCGAACGGCGTATCGTGGTCTCGCCGCGCGGCGGGATGATCCGGCTATCGCCGCATTTCTGGAATGATGAGTGTGACGTGAACGCCTTTTTCGATGTTCTGGATGCGCTGGGCGCTACGGCGGGGAAAGGCTGACTAAAATTTCCTGTCTGGATGAAACCCTGAACGCACAGCGGCTTGCGTTGCGGCTTCTACCAGGTGCGGAATTGGCCGGAGTCGAGGTGGACGAACCCCGTGCGCGGGTAATAGCCGACTCCGCCATATTGCAGACTCAGGGCGGCCCGACGCAGATTGGAGAGCTTGACGCTCGGAACGCGGATATCGATCGCCTTCCCTTCGACGTGCAGACTTCGCTTGGCCACGCCCCTCCCCTCCTGCCGCAAACGCTCGTTGTAGGCAGGGGACCGGTAACCGGATATGACATGGAAGTCGCGGTTGCCGCCCAGCTTCCGGTCGACCAGGCTGAGAAACTCGATGGTCCGGACATCGATTTCATGCACTTCGTCGGAGTAGTGACAGCGCAGCAGCCAGTTGATTTCTTCCAGTGCCGCCAGGTCGTATTCCCCCGTCCGATCGCGATAGGTCACTGCGAGTCTCTCGCTGGTGTGGGTATTGTAAAGGGAGATTTTCCCGGGAGGCAGGCCGCCATCCAGCAGTTCCCTGGCCCAGGCGGCATGGCCACCGCTGACGGCAAGGACCGTCAGAAGGGAAGCCTTGAGAAAAGTCCGTCGGCCCCATTGCGGATTAAAAAACAATTTTCCTCCGTTTTTCGAAAGATTGAGCAAATTGCAATGGCACCTTTCTAGCAAATTTCGAACGGCTTTGTCAACCCTTCCCGCCTGCTGTCACTCCTGCGGGTCATAGGGAAAGGATGCACATATGACGAAGTGCTTGCGTCGGCAACCGCAAGCACCTGTTTTGCTATTTCGCCAAGTTCTACACTCGGGTGAGACCTTACAATCATTTCCCCTTATGGACCGCCTCCGATTCACGCAATGACGAAACATCACAGACAAAGTGAGCCATCGAGTTGGAAAGGTTGCCGAGGACCTCGGCCCACTCCCCCAGGTGAATCTCGCCGCTGGGGGTAAGGCGATACTGCCTGCGTGCCGGTCCGGTACCGCTGACATCCCAGTCGGAGACGACGTTCCCGTTGACCTCCAGGGTGCGCAAGGTGCGGTAGACGGCCCCCCGCTCTATGGTGGAATCGGTCAGGGCATGCTCGTTGAGCTCACCGAGCAGTTCGTAGCCGTAGGCGCGCCCCTTCTTCTTCAACAGGTAGAGCAGCACAGGTTCAACGAAGCGGTAAAGCTTTCCCATGGCACAGGTGCAGGGACGCTCTTTTCCATGCTGGGGGCAGGATATACGGGACATTCGGGCGATCGTCCTCCTCGGGGATATTCGCCGGGCTGGAAAGGCGGCCCGGCGGTCCAACCTTAACACACTTGAACAAAAGCCGACAATTCCAAATGGCCTGTCGGCTCCCATGTCGAATGAACGAAGTGCGCTGGAGGCTGGCCGACCTGTTGCCGGCAAGGTACGGGTGCGGCAGCCTCGCAGACGAAAAAAAGCGCCCCCCCCGACAGGGAGGGCGCCGCTGTTCTGCGCTGGTCAGGACGTCATGCCTTATCTGGCCTTGGCCCACTTGGCGTTGGTCATCGGATCACCCTTATAGCCGAGTTCCTGCCAGTTCATGCGTCCCTGGTCGCCATGGCAGTCGAGGCAGACAAGCGCCTGTGCCTTGGGCGCCACCATATGATTGATTCGCCAGTACATGATGGTCGGGGCAAAGCCGTACTCGCCGCTGTAGGGGAGGCCGCTCGCCTCCATGCCGAGTTTGGCGGCCTTGTCCCAGTCGAAATCCTTCCAGTAGCCGCCGGGACCGAAGACCTTGGGGGTGATGAAGATGTTCTGCTTGCTGTCGTAGATCTGCTTGCCGGTGTGGACCTTGAAGGGGTAGATCTTGGCATTCTTGTCCTGGATGTCCCCTTTGGGCCAGGTCAGCCTGGTTACCCTGGCAGGGTCCATTTTGTCGCCGGCCAGGTAGGCGCCGGCCTCGCCGTTGTACCAGGCATAGGCGGGAGTGACCATCTTGCCCCAGGTGAAATCCCCCTTTTTCTTGTCGTAGGTATGTTTGCCCAGTTTGTCGACCGGCTCGGGGATAATCTCCTTGCCGGCTGTCGACCAGTCCCAGGACATCTTGGTCGGCAGCTCCTTGGCAAAGAAGGGGATGTGGCAGGTCTGGCAGGCGATGGCGTCGGCATGCCGGTTAATCCGGGATTCTTTGTGCGGCGCAGCGCCGTGACACTTCTCGCAGCCGATGTGGTCCTTGCCGCCGGGGGAAACCACCATGGCCTGTCCGATGATTTTGTGGTCCTTTGTCTCGTGGCAGTTCTGGCACTGGAAATTGAGGCCCTCGGCGGCCATGTGGACGTCGACGTCGCGTTCCGGAAACTCCATCGAGGAATCGAGATCGCCGTGCTTGACCGCATCGCCGCCGCCTCCGAAGAAGTGGCAGGCGCCGCAGTTCACCCGCGAAGGTGTGCCGACACTCCGGGCGACCCGCAGCAGATCAACGTCCTTGGCCGGCATCCCAGCCCCCGCCGCATCCTTCTTGTAAGTGCCGGTGGTGTCGTGACAGACCAGGCAGTCGATGGCGCTCTTGTCGCTGAAGTCGAATTTGGCGTCCTTCCAGCCGTAGCCGATATGGCAACTGGTGCAGCGGGGCTCGTTGGAGGCAATGGAGACGCAAAAGTTGTTGATGGCGTTCTTCTTGCCGCGATCGGCCGATTTGCCGTTGATCTTCTGGTCAGCCGACCAGCTCCAGTGGGTCGTCTGCATCACGTCCATGGCGGCCTGTTCATGGCATTCCAGGCATTTTTTAGTCACTTCGGGCCCGCTGTTCAGGGGACCCTGAATGAAATCCGCATGGTCGGTGGCCGAGTAAGCAGGTTGCCCCCAAACCAGCGCACAGGAAATCATTGCTGAACACAAAATTCGAATCGAGGCAGGTCCTATTAATTTTCCACTTATCCATTTCATTGCATTTTTTTGGGCGGCCTGCACCTTCTTTCCCGACAAAATTCCCACTTCTACCTCCATTTTGTAACTGATGGTTTGCGTTGCAGTTCTGCGTCTTTTCGGCCCGTCGATGGTTTATGTTCCCCCTGGAAGGGAACAACGAGTAGGGTTCAATTCTGGCGCCCTAGACTCTTTAAATATCTATGTGCCAAGCACACCTTTAAATATAGTAATTACAATATTTAAATATGTCAATTATAAAATTGGTTGTTTCTCCCTCAAGTGAGGCGAAAAAGGGTTTGTCCTGAACATTACATGGATTCAAGAAGCATGGTCGACGGAGGGGGAAAACAGGCGATGTATTCTGAGTATCGTCTCAAGATCACAGGAAGGTTCCTTTGGTTGTGGCGACCGGGTTTAATCTCCGGCGCCGTCAAACGCTCTGCGCTTCGGCCTTCGGAGCACCGAAAAGTCGGGAGGTAAATCTCACATACCATGCCGCCGATTGCACCTGGATGATATAGGCGAGGCAGATGACCAGGGCGGCCTCGGAGCCGGCCGCGCCGAAGGCGTTGATCGCCACCGCCAGGGCGATGGAGAGATTGCGCATTACGGTGCCATAGACCAGGGCGATGGCATCTCCGCGCGGTAGCAGCATCTTGCCGGTCACCGTGCTGAGGAGGTAATTGATGGCGTAAAGAAGCAGCAGCGGGACAAAGATGAGCAGCAGCTGGTCCGGCCGTGCGCCGATGGCTTTTGCCTTCAGCGCCATGGCAATAAAGACAATCCCCAGCACACCCAGAGTCGAGAGCCCCGGAAAGCGGGGGGCCAACTGCTTCTGAAACAGCTCTACTCCATAGCGACGGACCAGGCCCCGCTGCGTAGCATAGCCGGCGACCATCGGCAGAAAGACGATCAGGCCGATCTGCTGGAAAACCCCGGGAAGGTCGATCTGCACCTGCGCACCCAGGAGCGCCTGGACATAAAACGGGGTGGCCAGCGAGCCGAGGACCAAGCCGATGACCGTCATCTTCACGGCTGCGGCCAGGTTCCCCCTGGCGAATCCGGTCCAGGAGATGGTCATGCCACTGGTGGGGACCAGGGCGGCCAGCAGCAGCCCGAGGGCCAGGTAGGGGCGATCGGCAAAAAAGATCTTGCCCCCGGCGAAGGCGACAAAGGGGATGACGGCAAAATTGATTGCCTGGGTCAGCACCTGGGCCTTGGCATCGCCCCCCGCAAGCACATGACGCATCTTCAGGGTCACCATCATCGGGTAGACCATGAGGAAGGTGAAGGGGAGAATCAGGTTTTTCAGAGAGGAGGGCTCTACGACAAGACCGAAAACAAACCCTGCCAGCATCATCGCCGGGATGGCAAAAATCAGGTTCTGGTTCAGCTTGGCGAGAAATTTCCACATGGCGTGCGCCCCCCTAGCACCTGGCTTCCTCGATCATGGCGACGATATCGTCAAAACTCCCCGCCAGCGAACCGGGAAATTCGGCGTCGTCGACCAGGCTCGCCACCATCTCCCGGGAAAATTTCAGAAAGCGGATCTGGGTTTTGCCGTTATCGCTGAAAACCACGATGAACTTTGGCATCAGCACCGCCCGCTCGGGATTTTTGGCGAGGCTCTTGCCCGCTTTCTGTGGCTTGCAAACCTGGACCATGTGCAGGTCAAACCCCTCCGCCACTTCGACTCCATGGCGGCCGAAAGTGTGGGCCATGTCCATTTTCGATTCGTTGTGGATAAAAAAGCCCCGTCGGGCGGCGGCGCTGGCCAAGTCCGCCACGAACTGAAAAACAGGTTTTTCGCTCTCGGTATTGTAAATTTCTGCGCCCATACTCATCCCTGGTTAAATTGGTTGATGGCCACAGCCGTGGCCGTAGCCGCCGCAGGCCTGTACCGGTTTCAATTCAGGCAGCTCTACCTGAGCCATCCAGGCTAGGTTTTCGGCAATGCTG
>DATBML010000207.1:0-10229 GCA_036554885.1 Desulfuromonadales bacterium | reverse complement strand
TTGCCCAGTGTTACAACCATCTGATCATGCCTTTGGCCAACCGTCGCGACAAACGAACCCAGGTTCTCTGGGGCATTCTTGATTTCATCCACCGCTTTGGCCGTAAGCCGGAAGGGATGTGGCTCCCGGAAACGGCCGTCGACCTGGATTCCCTCGACCTGTTGGCGGAACAGGGGATTGCCTTTACCATCCTCGCGCCACACCAGGCGAAGAGGTTGCGCAAAATCGGCGAGAAGACCTGGCAGGACGTCAGCGGCGCCAGGATCGACACGAAAATGCCCTATTCCTGCAGCCTCCCCTCCGGACGCAGCATCGCCCTCTTCTTCTACGAAGGGCCGATCGCCCGCGACGTCGCTTTCAGTGACTTGCTCACCGACGGGCAGCGTTTTGCCAGGCGGCTGTTGGGGAATTTTTCCGATCGCGACACTCCACAACTGGTGCACATCGCCACCGACGGCGAGACTTACGGTCATCATCACCGTTTCGGCGAGATGGCCCTCGCCTACTGCCTTGACTCCATCGAGAGCCACCAACTGGCCAGGATCACCGTTTACGGCGAATTCCTCGAACAGCACCCCCCGACCCATGAGGTGGAGATCGCCGAAGAGACTTCTTGGAGTTGCGCCCACGGCGTCGAGCGCTGGCGCGCCGATTGCGGCTGCCACATTGGCGGCGAATCCGGCTGGAACCAGGCCTGGCGCGGCCCGTTGCGAGAGGCCCTCGACTGGCTTCGGGACCGCCTGGCACCGGTCTTCGAACAGGAACTGGCCGGCCTGCTTGCCAACCCTTGGGGGGCACGCGACGCCTACATCGGCGTAATCCTCGACCGCAGCCGCGACCAGGTGCAGGGTTTCCTGCAGCACCAGGCCGGCCGCGGCCTCACCGCCGCGGAATCGGGACGGGCGCTCAGCCTGCTGGAGATGCAGCGCCATGCCATGCTCATGTACACCAGTTGCGGCTGGTTTTTCGACGAGGTCTCGGGCATCGAGACGACCCAGATCCTCAGCTATGCCGGCCGGGCCCTGCAACTGGCCGAGAAGGTGACAAGCATCCCCATCGAGGAAGAGTTTCTGCGCCGTCTGGAAAAGGTCCCCAGCAACCTCGGCCGATGGGGAAATGCGGCCCGTGTTTATCAGGGTCAGGTCATTCCCTCCCGGCTCGACCTGACTCGCGTCGCCGCCCATTGTGCCATCGTCTCCGAGTTCGACGAGCCGTGCCCGGCCGACCGGCCGCACCGCCACGAGATCCACTGCTACACGGCCGAGGACTGCGAAAGCGAGACGTTTTCCGGCGGCCGGATGCAACTGACGGTCGGGCGCACCCGCATCCGCTCCCGGATCACCTGGAACCAGGGAGACTTCACCTTCGCTGTCCTTAATCTCGGCGGCCACAACATCAGCGCCGGGATCCGACCCTACCAGGATCGACAGGCATTTGCCGCAATGCGGAATGCCGTCGCTGCAGCCTTTGAAAAAAGCGACATTCCCGCGGTGGTCCGGCAAATGGACCGTCACTTCGGCAGCCACAACTACAGCCTCTGGCACCTTTTCAAGGACGAACAGCGCCGGGTCGTCAACCGGGTAATGGAGCATTCCATGGAGGAAATCGAAGCCTCCTTCCGCACGATTTACGAAAACCATTTTCCCCTGATGCGCTTTTTGCGCGAGATCCGCATGCCGATCCCCAGGCCGCTCTCCCTCCCGGTCGAGTTGGTGCTGATCTCGCAATTCCGCAGCTTGCTGGAAAACAGCCAGACGCACCCCAACCAGCTCAAGGCCTTGGCCGAGGAGGTGAACAAGCTCGACATCCAGCTGGACGACCCGATGCTCGGCATCGCCGCCGGCCGGCAGATCGAGCGACAAATGGAGAAGCTCGCCCGCGCCCCGCGCAACCTGGCGCTGATGCTGACCCTTATCGAAACCCTCGAGGTGCTGCAGGACCTCCCCATTCGGCTCGACCTGTGGCAGGCGCAGAACCTCTTCTGGGACATCCACCGCGACCTGGAGCCCGGAACGGAGGGACTTGGGGGAGACGAGTGGTTCATCAACTTCCGGCGGCTCGGCGACTGCCTGCAGATGCGGATCGCCTGAAGCGCAGGGATCCGTCAGGTGTCAGAAAGGAGGCTCAATGCCCGTTGTCGACCAGTGCATCTGCGCTGGAACCGTCACTAATATTCCACGGAGGCAGACCATGGCACCAGCATCGTTGACAGTCCTGATCCTTGCTTTTTGCCTTGCCGTCCCGTTCGCCTCGGCGAAGGCGGCGGGGGATCTTACACAGCAGGAGCCGGTCGAGATCAGGGTCGCGCTTGGAAGCGAAAAGAACGCCCTGAGGTTCTTTCCCGAGACGATCAGCCTTGAAACAGGTAAGCTTTATCGGTTGGTCCTGTCCAACCCGAGCCCACAGAAGCACTATTTTTCTTCCGCGGGGATGGCGCAGGCGGTCTTTACCCGCAAGGTTCAGGTCAACGGGATCGACGGCAAAGTGATTGCCGAGGTAAAAGGGGAGGTTCGGGAAATCGAAGTCTATCCCGGAGGAACCGCCGAATGGTGGTTCGTGCCCGTCAAAACCGGTAGTTTCAACGACCTGAGGTGTACTATTCCCGGGCATGGCGAAGGAGGAATGATCGGCAGCATCAACATCAGATAGCCGTCCTACGATAACGTCCGAGTGGATCCCTCGGATGGGGGCTGTTTTTGGCGAAAGCCGCCCTACTCGCCGCAGCAGCCGTTTTTCTTGCCCGATATCTCTTTGAGATTCTGCCGGATGATCAGGCCCAGCAGAACGACTGCCGCCGACACGGTCCAGATTGAAGGATCTTCGTGCTGGAAGTGTGTCACCCAGCGGCTGATATCGATTCCGCTCCAGGCATAAAAGCGGTTCAGCAGCCAGCCGAAAAACAGGGAACAACCGGCAATAGCAGCGAGATAGACGACGGTGTCCCGCCGTCCCCAGAAACGTGTGACGACGGTGATGGTGGCGGCGTTGGTAGCCGGTCCGGCGAGCAGGAAAACCAGGGCCGCGCCGGGGGAAAGCCCTTTGAGGACCATCGCTGCGGCGACCGGGGTCGAAGCGCTGGCGCAGATGTAGAGGGGGATACCGACCACCAGCATGATCAACAGCGAGGAGAATTCACCCCCCAGATGACGGACGAAGAAGTCGTCGGGGAGCCACCAGGCGAGCACGCCGGCGACGAGGATGCCGAGCAGCAGCCAGCGGCCGATGTCGGCCAGCAACTCGCCGAAGGCGTAGGATATGCCATTGCGCAGGCGCTGACCCAGGGGCGGCTTGGCCGGGGCTGTCGGCCCGCCGCAACTGCCCCCGGTGCAGCCGCAACCGTCCGTTGGCGCCTCGACCGGGACGACCGGTGCCGGCGCCTCGGGGAGGCGGTTGATCAGCAGGCCGGTAACGGTGGCGGTGAGAAAGGCCGAGAGCGGGCGCACCACGGTCATCACCGGATCAAGAAGTGCCCAGGTGATGGCAATGGAGTCGACCCCCGACTCGGGAGTGGAGACGAGGAAGGCGGCCGCAGCCCCCTTGCTCGCCCCCTGTTTGCGCAGCCCGACGGCGGCCGGGATGACTCCACAAGAGCAAAGGGGGATGGGGAGGCCGAAGAGCGAAGCCTTGAGCACCGCACCGGCGCTGCTCCGGCCCAGGTGGCGCGCCACCGCCTCTTCGGGGAGAACCGCCTTGAGCAGGCCGGCGGCGAAGAATCCGAAGAGCATGTAGGGGGAGGACTCGAGGAGGATTTTCCAGCATTCGGTCAGAATGCCGAGGATCGCATCAGTCACGGATTTTCACCTGATCTTGGACCTTGGACTTTGGACCTGCCCTTACGCCAGCGGCAAAGTGAAGAAAAAGGTGCTCCCCTCGCCGGGGGCGCTCTCGACGCGAATGCTTCCGCCTTGGGCCTCAACCAGCTTCCGGGTGATGTAGAGACCGAGGCCTACACTGTCGCCGCGCCGGACGCCCGCCAGTCGGCAGAAGCGTTCGAAGATGCAGGACTGGTCCTCCGGCGCGATCCCCTCCCCCCGGTCGATGACCGAGATTTCGATCTCGCCCTCCTTTCTCCGGGCCTCCAACCGGACCGGGCTCTCCGCCGGTGAATATTTCATCGCGTTGGTGAGAAGATTCAGGAGAATGCGCTCCAGCAAATCCGGATCGGCCATGACCGGCGGCAGGTCGGCCGGGATTTCGGCAGTCAAGCGACCCGTCTCCAGAAACCCCTTCAGCCTGACCCCCTGCAAACGGCCGAGCAACTGCTGAACAAAGGAGCCGAGAAGGAGCGTGGATGCCTTCGGCACCAGCTGCCCCCCCTCGAGTCGCGCCACGTCGACCAGAGCCTCGATCATCCGGTTCATTCTCTGGGCACCCTTGAGCACTTCATCACACATCAGCCCCGCACTCTCGCCGCATCCTTCCCGCATCAGCGTTTCGCGCAGCAGCTGCGCATATCCCTGGATTACCGTCAGCGGGGTCCGCAAATCGTGGGAAACGGTATGCAGGAATATCTCCCGCTCCTGCTGCAGCTCGCGCATGGCGGTGATGTCGGAAAAGGTCGCCACCGCCCCCAGCAACCGGCCCTCACCGTTGCGGATCGGCGCCGCGCTGGCGGAGGCCCATACCGCCGCACGGCCGGGAGGATGGAGAACCATGATGCTGCCATGTACGGTTTCGCCGTGCAGAGCCCGCCATCCCGGCGTCTCCGTCAGCGCGAACGGCGCTCCCTCGGCCGTTTCAACCCGCAGCCGGGCGACCCGCTCGGACAGCGGCTCCTTCACCCCCTGCGGGGAAGGACCGAGAATTTTTTCGGCCGCCGGGTTCATGCGCACGATCGTCATCTCGGGGCCGTAGACGACCACCCCGTCGGCGATCGAGTTGATGGTGGCATCGAGTTCCGCCAGCAGCCGCTCCTTCTCGGCTTCCATCCGCCTGCGCTCACTGATGTCCTCAATGACGGCAATTAAATAGAGTGGCACGCCCGAAGAGTCCCGCTGCAGAGTTTCGGTCAGGTTGACCCAGACGGTGTGCCCGGCTTTGTGAATGTAACGCTTCTCAAAGCGGCAGGAAACGACCTCGCCGCCACAGAGCTGACCGACATGGGCCAGTGACTCCTCCAGGTCATCGGGGTGGGTGATCTCCTGAAAGGTTTTGCGCAGCAGTTCCTCTTTTCGGTAGCCGAGGATATCGCAGAGCCGCTGGTTGACCCGTAGCCAGCGGCCGTCCATGCTCGCATGCGCTATGCCGACGGCCGCCTGCTCGAAGGTCGAGCGGAAGCGCTCCTCGCTCTCCCGAAGGGCCGTCTCGGCCTGACGCCGCAGGACGATGTTTTTCCACTCGCGCATTGCCCGTTCAACGATGTAAGGGATGTCGGAAAGGGTAGCCGGCGACTTGATCACGTAGTCGAGGGCGCCGGCCTTGATCGCCTCAACGGCTGTCTGCTCATCGCCGGAGCCGGTCAGGAGCACGCAGGGAAAGGCGGCATGCTCACGGTCGGCCGGCAGCAGCTCTAGGCCCCGGCCGTCGGGGAGCATGAGATCGATCAGGGCGAGATCCGGCGTGGAGTGCTCCAGAAAGGTGCGGGCCGCGGCGAGGGTGGGGGCGATAGTCAGACGGATGTCGTCGCTCCAGGCAGCCAGAGCATCCCGGATCAGCTCGGCGTGCATCTCCGAGTCTTCCACCAGCAGGATATGGGGAGTTGTAGCCTTCATGCGGCAAACCCTCCGGGAGCACCCGTGTCGTTTACGATACCTTTTTTTCACCTGCGAGGCGTTGCCGCGGATAAGCGGACCGCTGAACCTGTGCGATTTTTATCACGCCGTTTTAGTTTACTGCATGAACCACCGGCCGTCAGCTCACTTCTGCGTACTTTTTTCATGCAAAGACGGGCCGGCGGCTCGTCTCAGACGCCCCGCCGCGGAGTCTCTACGGGATGCATGTCATTTTGAGCGTTAATTGGAATCAGGATCGACGGTATCAGGCGAGCGGCAGGGAAAAGGAAAAGGTGCTTCCCTCGCCGGGGGTGCTCTTGACGCGGATGCGGCCGCCATGCGCTTCGACCAGCATCCGGGTGATGTAGAGGCCGAGGCCGACGCTGTCCGAGCGCCGGACCCCTTTCGGCCGGTAGAAACGTTCGAAGATGCGGGGCTGGTCCTCCCGGGCGATCCCTTCTCCCAGGTCGGCCACCGAAACGAGGACCTCACCATCCTTATGGCTCGCCGCAAGTCTGACCAGCCTGTCCGCCGGCGAATATTTCATCGCGTTGGACAGAAGGTTCAGGAGAATGCGTTCCAACAGGTCCGGGTCGACCAAAACGGGCGGCAGGTCGGCCGGGATCTCGACGGTCAGGCGGTCCGTCTCCAGGCAGCCCTTCAGCCTGATGCTCTTCAGCCTGCCGAGCAGCTGCTGCACAAAGGCGCCGAGGGGGAGCGGCGATGGCTTCGGCACCAGCTGTCCACCCTCGAGACGCGCCATGTCGACCAGCTCCTCGATCATCCGGTTCATCCTTTGGGCGCCCTTCAGCAGCTCATCGCACATCAGCCCCGCACTTTCGCCGCACGCTTCCCGCACCAGCGTTTCGCACAGCAGCTGCGCATACCCCTGAATGACCGTCAGCGGGCTCCGCAAATCGTGGGATATGGTATGGAGGAACATCTCCCGCTCGGCCTCCATCTGCCTGCGCTCGGACACATCCCTGGAGAGGGTCGCGAACTGCCCGCCGCCGAGGGAAAAAACCGAAATCAGCAGATGCTTCTGCGAGAGGGGAAAGAAGAGTTCCAACTGGGCCGGCTTGCCCGTTTCGGCCACGTCTGCATAGACCTTCAGGACCGCCCCGAAGTCTAAAGTCGACCCGTAGAGTTCGCTGGCCCGCCGGCCGACGGCTCGTTCGCGGGAAATGGCGAGGACCTCTTCGTAGGCGGGATTGACGTCGGTGACCAGCCAGTCGATGGGGTTGCCTTCCGTGTCATAGACCAGCTGGTCCACGGCCAGTGCTTCGCGCATGTTCTCGAAAAGCCGGCGGTACCTCTCCTCGGCCTGCCGGCGGCGTGCGATATGACTCCACAGGCTCAGGGTGCGGTCGACGATGCGGGGCAGGTCGGCCAGGGTCGCACCCGACTTCACCAGGTAATCGAGGGCACCGGCCTTCATCGCCTCGACCGCGCTCTGCTCGTCGCCGGAGGCGGTCAGCAGCACGGCGGGGAAAACGGCCTGGTCACGGTCGGCCGGCAACAGCTCGGTTCCGCGGCCATCGGGAAGCATCAGATCGATCAGGGCGAGGTCGGGGGTAGTTTCGGCAAGAAAGGCGCGCGCCTCGGTCAGACTGGAAACAACGGAAATGCGGACACTTGCACTCCAGGCGAGCAGGGCTTCCCGGATCAGCTCGGCGTGCATCTCCGAGTCTTCAACCAGCAGGATATGAGGCGCGTCACTTTTCATCGACATATACCATACAAGAGAGCTTGTATCGTGAACAATAGATTTTTCATCCTGGTGCTGATTTTTTGGTGAATTGCCATGGATTTAACACGACTGAAAAACTCAACAACTCGGGGCCTGGCGGCGCAGCGCTTGCACCCGCTCGACGATGGGGGGATGGGAGTAGTGGAACCAGGCGTAGAGGGGATGGGGATGGAGATTGGCGAGGTTCTCCTTGCTGAGCTTGACCAGCGCCGAGGCGAGGGAGTGCGGCTCGCCGGTGAGCTCGACGGCGAAGCGGTCGGCCTGCCGCTCGTGCCGGCGCGAGAGCCAACTCCCGAAGGGGGTAAAAGGGAAAGAGACAAGCGACCCGAGAAAGCCGAGGATCACCACCTGGGCGAAGTAGGAGGCCTGCTCCAGCCCCAGCAGTTGCGGCAGACCGCCCCAGCCGAGCAGCCACCAGCCGAGGCAGAAGCCGGCCAGAGAAAGCAGCTCGGCGAAAATGAGCCGACGGCGTATGTGCCCCTTCTTCCAGTGGCCCGCCTCGTGAGCAAGGATGGCGAGGATTTCATCCGCCGTCATCTGCGCCAGCAGGGTATCGAAGAGGACAATCCTTTTCACCCGGCCGATGCCGGTGAAGTAGGCGTTGGAATGGCGGCTGCGGCGGGAGGCGTCGACCTGTTGCACGGCGCTTACCCGCAGTCCTGCCTTTGCCATCAGCGACTCGATGCGGGCCTTCAGCTCCTCGTCGCGGACCGGCTCGAACTTGTAGAAGATCGGCTCGATCAGGGTGGGGGAGAGGTACATGATAAAGAGGGTCACCACGGCGACCAGCGCCCAGACCCAGAGCCACCAGCGCTGCGGGCTTGCCTGGATGATGGCGAGCGCCCCGGAGGTCAACAGTCCCAGCAGAAACAGAGATAGGAGCGTCGATTTCACCAGGTCCGCGAGCCAGAGCCTTGCCGTCATGACGTTGAAGCCGAAGCGGGCCTCGAGGACGAAGTTGCGGTAGAGGCTGAAGGGAATGTCGAGGAGCGTCTGCGCCAGCTGCAGGCCGAGAAAGAAAAAGAGTCCGGCGACGACGAAGGAGCCGGACAGCGAGGCGATCCATCGGTCGTAGTGGGGCAGCAGGCCGCCGAAGAGGAAGGCGAGGGTCAGGGCGGCGCCGAAGAGCGACTCGACCAGCCCGAGGCTGCTCTGCGCCAGGGTGTAGGCGCTGCTGCGGCGCAGCAGCTCCGGGTCGACGGCGCCGGCGAACTCGGGGGGGACGGTTGCCCCGTGCGCCTTGAGGTGGCGCAGGTTGAGCGCCCGCAGCCACAGGCCGGCGGCGAGGGTGAGGAGGTAGAGGAGGAGCAGGAGAATTTTCATGAAGGGGATGATAGCCGATTCCGGTGGCGGCGGGAAGGGGCTTTCCCCTCCCCTGCTTGCCACTCCGCCATCCTCCCCTGCTCGGGCACCGCTGTCGGCAGCGATGAGCTGGCGCGGATGAAGGCAAATGACCGGAGGGAACGGGGGACGGATCTCCGATTCACCTTGGGCCTGGTTCAGCAGTGTGGCTCATTTTCCGGCGGGGAATCTCCCCGTCACTTTTTATAAGGCTCCTTCGTCCTCGGTGCATTTGGCGCCTGCTCGTCCAGCGACTGGCGATATCGCACGCAACCTCTGATGAACTCCGGCCATTCCGGCACGACCGGGATCGGATCCGTCTTTTCCGGCAGCAAGCCCCAAAGTGCTGGATGGTGCCAGCAAAGTTCGTGTCGGCTGCTATCGCGATGCTGACGGACACCTAGCCGTAATTTCTTAGCCTATTCGATCAGTTCCTGGCGTGTCATCTGGTTAAGGTCTTCGTCCATGAAGTTCCCTAAAACTGAGGAAGAGCAGTTGATGGCGCTAGGCCGTGCCGTGATGGCCACCCGGGTTGGCCATAAATGCACTGCGGATAAGCCAGGCGCGGATGCCGGGGAGTTCTTGACGGTATTTGGCCAGGAGTTCCTGAGCCTTGCTATCGGGGATTTTTTCGTCCAGACGAAACCCGGAGCTCAGGAGTGGATACAGATGGGCAGCCATGTCGGCGACATCATTGATAGACTGGCCGCTGGCTTCGCCGAGAATCTTATAGAGGATTTCACGATTGGTCATTTGCCCCCCTCGAGTCAAACGATTAGGACAATCTTATCAACCTCCGAAACGCTTTCAAGGACTTATTCAGTGGCCAACGTCGTTTTCTCGCTCATGCGGCTAAAAAGCGGGAGGGTCAAGGCTTGGTCCGAGGCGAACAGCCACTGGCCGGACACGGCCTGCAAGACCCTGTGCTGCAGGGGCAAGGCCAACCGGGGTGATCAGGGAGTAGCTTCGAAACAACGGCTACTGCCCGGAGGAAGAGGAAGGAACCGAGGCTGCGATTCGAGCCCTTCACCGCCGTCTTCGAATAGGTGGACAAAGAAATGGGGATTGGATGCCTTGGGTGCAAGCCTTGCTTAACCCTCGCCGAACCGCAGCACCGCCTTGATGGTCTCTCCCCGCCTCACATCGTCCATGGCCCGGTTGATATCGCCGAAGGAGTAAAATCTCACCAAACGCTCGAATGGGAACTGGCCTGCCCGGTAGAGCTCGATCAGCTTCGGGATGAAGTGCTGAGGCACGGCGTCTCCCTGGATGATGCCGACGGTCTTGCGCCCCCCCGGAAAGTCCGCGCCTCCTTCGCCGGTGAGGAGCGCCACGCGGCCGCCGGGATTGAGCATGTTGACGGCCAGCCGGTGCAGCTGCGGGCTGCCGGTGGTTTCCACCACGTAGTCGACGCCCCTGCCGCCGTT
>DATBML010000157.1:0-6160 GCA_036554885.1 Desulfuromonadales bacterium | reverse complement strand
TCATCAGTTGCTGTCCTCGCTGTCGAGGCGGAAGAAGTCCCGAGCCTTGGGCCGCCTGGCGTCAAGCGCGTAACGGGATGGGGCGGTGCCGCGGGCGAAGGCCTCGATGTAGGCCTGGGTGCTGTCTTCCGGGGCGAGCAGACCGGTTTCAGGATCGATGGGGCGGAATTCGATGCCATCGGGAACCGGAAAATCGACAGGTTCCATCCCTTTGACCGCTTCCTGCATGAAGGCGATCCAGCCGGGCAGAGCAGCTCGGGAGCCGGTTTCGCCTCTTCCCAGGGACCGCTCCTGATCATAGCCGATCCAGGAGACCGCCACCAGTTGCGGCACATAGCCGGCAAACCAGGCGTCCTTCATATCGTTGGTGGTCCCGGTTTTGCCGGCAACGGGGCGACCGAGCTCCTTGGCGCGGGCACCGGTGCCGCTGCGCACCACGCTTTCCATGAGGTTGGTGACCAGATAGGCAGTTTCAGGGGAAATTACCCGTTCTGCCGCCTGTGGAATGAGCCGTTGTCCCTGCTTCGGGCCCTCCGGAAAATCGGCAGGGTCGACCGATTCGAGGATGCGGCCGTCGCGGTCGGCAATCCGGGTGATGTAGGTCGGACTCACTCTGACGCCGCAGCTGGCAAATACGTTATAGGCGGTGGCCAGCTCGATGGGGGTGAGGGCGGAGGAGCCGAGAGCCATGGTCAGGTCACGAGCCATGGGAGAAGTAATGCCGAGTTTCCTGGCGTAGCTGGTGGCGTAGCCGACACCGATATCCTCAAGCATCTTGATGGTGATGATGTTCATCGAGTGGGCCAGGGCGGAGCGCACCGTTACGGCCCCGTAGAACTTCCCGTCGTAGTTTTTCGGTTTCCATTCGGTCTCCTCGCCGCTCTCCAGCCGATCCTTGTAGATGATCGGCGTGTCGAGAATCACGGAGGCCGGTGTGTACCCTTTGTCAAGGGCGGCGGCGTAGATGAGCGGTTTGATCGCCGAGCCGGGGAGCCGGCGCGCCTGCAGAGCCCGATTGAACTGGCTGCGGCTGAAGTCGTAGCCGCCGACCATGGCTTTGACGTGACCGCTGCCCGGCTCCAGGGCGACCAGGGCACCCTCGGTAAGGGGGGCCTGGTCAAGAGAAAGCAGCAGCGAGCCGTCCTCGCGGCGCTTTTCAATCCGCACATCAAGCAGGGAACCAATCGGCAGGCGGGTTCTGCCCGGGTTGTTGTCGCGACTGACGACGCGCAGCGGGCCGGCCCAACTGGTCGACTCCAGGGGTATCTCGCCACCGCTGCGACCGATTCGTACCTGCAGAAACTTGTCGGTGCCGCTACTGAGAACCGCTTGAAGCATCTCTCCCGGAACCGGAGGCCGTTTTTCCAGGGCGGTCGCCTGCTCGGTGAGGAACTTGCGTTCCTCCTCTTCGGAAAGGACTTTTTGCGGTCCGCGATATCCCTGTCGCTTGTCATGCTCGTGCAGGTTCTGGCGTACCGCGCGCTCGGCCGCCTCCTGCATCGCCACGTTCATGGTGGTGTGGACCTGCAGGCCGCCGGTGTTGAGGCGTTCCTCTCCGTACGTCTGCTCGAGGTAACGGCGAACCTGCTCGGCAAAGAAGGCGGCACCGGCGACGTGGCGGTTGACCCGCGGGTGAATGGTGAGTTCCGTGGCGAAGGCCGCCTGGGCTTTGGCTTCGGTGATGTAGCCCTCATGTACCATGCGTCCGAGCACATACTTCTGCCGTTCCTTGGCCCGGGAGAGGTGCTCATAGGGCGAGTATCGGCTTGGCGCCTGGGGCAGGCCGGCGAGGATGGCCATCTCGGCCAGCGTGAGTTGCTCGACGTTCTTGTCGAAGTAGTTTTCACTGGCCGCCTGAATGCCGTAGGCGCCGTGGCCGAGAAAAATCTGATTCAGGTAGAGGTAGAGGATTTCATCCTTGGATAGCTTCTGCTCCATGCGCCAGGCAAGGATGGCCTCCTTGAACTTGCGGGAAAATTTTTTCTCGGGTGTCAACAGCAGGCTTTTGGCGACTTGCTGGGTAATCGTACTGCCTCCCTGAACGATGCCGCCGGCCAGAAGGTTCTTGACGGCGGCTCGCAGGATGGAGACAAAGTCGACCCCCTGATGCTGGAAAAAATTGGCATCTTCGGCGGCGACGAATGCCTGAATAAGCTGCTTCGGCATGCGGGAGACGGGAACGACGATGCGCCTTTCCTTGTAAAACTCGGCGATGACCGTGCCGTCGTCGCCGAAGACACGGGTGATGACGGGCGGCTGGTAATCGGCCAGGGTGTCGACCTTGGGAAGGGAGCTGGAAACGTAGAGGTAGGCGCCGAGCAAGGCCAGGACTCCGGCGAGAAAGCAGCCGGCCAGTACGATCAGGGCGAGGCGCCAGTATTTGCGTGAATTCATGCGAAACATAAGGACAAACGCTCCATTCGGCGGCAAAAGCTATTCATATCACAGCCGGCGGGCAGGCGGCAACCGTTTTGCCTTTTGCGGTGTTTTGCCGTTTGCCACCCCCTGGGGGTATGCTATAGTTGCGCAGAATGTTTAAGATGAAAGGAAAGCAGGGATCTCATGAAAAAAATGCTCATGCCGTTGCTATTGACCGCGTTCCTGGTCGGGTGCGCCATGCTTGGTTCCTGGAAGGCCATTCCGCCTCCGGGGGGCTGTGACCAATGTCATGTCAAGCAGATCAGTGCCGACTGGAAGGTGGCATATTCACCGGCCACACTGACCGACGAAACCGGCAAGAACCCGTGGCAGAAGCCGGAGTCCGTGCAGCCGCCACAAAAATCGCCCCTCGAGCAGAAGAAGGTGACCGAGGAGCGCTGCTTCCGCTGCCACAAGAGCCCGAACAAGGCGCACACTGAGTACAAGGGCCGTTATCACCATTGATCTGACCAGTCGCGACCCGCGGTACCGAGGCCCTTCCCGTGCGGGGAGGGTCTTTTCAGTTCCGGGGCGAAAACGACCGGGATCGGTAAGGGAGGAGATGCCATGTTCCGCCGCACCAAGATTGTTGCCACCGTCGGCCCGGCCAGCGAATCGGAAGCCATGCTGCTTGCTCTCATGGAAGCCGGCGCGGACGTCTTTCGCCTCAATTTTTCGCATGGGGACCAGGCAGCCAAGGCGGCGCTGATCCGGCGCATCCGCGAGTTGTCACGCCGGCGGCAGCGGGCGGTAGCGATCCTCGGCGATCTGCAGGGACCGAAAATCCGCACCGGCCTGATGGCGGGCGGGACATTGAATTTGGTGGCGGGAGAAGAGGTGACCATCACCACCCGGGAAGTACGGGGGGCCGGCCGGCTCATCCCGACAACTTTCCGTGAACTCCCCCGGGACGTTCGCTGCGGCGACCGGATCCTGCTCGACGACGGACTGATGGAACTGGCGGTGCTGGAAGTTGCCGGCGAGGATGTCCGCTGCCGGGTTGTGGTTGGTGGCGTGCTCAAGGACCGCAAGGGGATCAACCTGCCGGGGACGGCCGTTACGGCGCCGGCACTGACCGAGAAGGACCGGGAGGACCTCGCCTTTTGCCTCCGGGAGGGTGTCGACTGGGTCGCGCTCTCCTTCGTCCGCAGCGTCGCCGATGTGCTCGAACTCAAGGATCTTATTCTGCAGCAGAAGGGGGATCTGCAGGTTGTCGCCAAGATAGAGAAGCCGCAGGCGGTGGACGATTTCGACGCCATCCTCGAAGCGGCCGACGGCATCATGGTGGCGCGGGGCGACCTCGGCGTGGAAATGAGCCCGGAAAAGGTCCCCCTGATCCAGAAAATGATCATCCGCAAGTGCAACGAGGCGGGCAAGCCGGTCATCACCGCCACGCAGATGCTCGAGAGCATGATCGAGCACCCCCGACCCACCCGCGCCGAAACCTCGGACGTGGCCAACGCCATTCTCGACGGCACCGATGCCGTCATGCTGTCGGCCGAGACCGCCTCGGGCAAATACCCGGTCGAAGCTGTCTCGCTCATGGTCCGGGTGGCCCGAGACGTGGAAGGGGACCCGGTTCTCAAGGAAAAAGTCTTTCATCCCATCCCCGAGGTGCGAGGCTACCGCAGACTATCCGAGGCGATCAGCCAGGCCGCCTGCCGGGTGGCGGAAAACGTCGGGGCGGCCGCCATCCTCGCCTTCACCCAGACCGGCGGCACTGCGGCCATGGTGGCCAAGTACCGCCCGGCTCTTCCCATCTATGCCGTCACCCCGTCCCAGGCCGTTCGCCGGCGACTGGCCCTGTACGCCGGCGTCCGCTCCTTGCGGGTCGATATCGAGGGGGATACGGAAACCCAGATCCGCTCGGTGGAAGACGCGGTCATGGCGGCCACCAACATGAAGAAGGGGGACGTGGTGGTCATCACCATGGGCAGCCCGGTCTCCGCACCCGGAACTACCAACCTGATGAAGGTACATCGGCTGGGGACGGGGGATTTTTACGAGGTGTATTGAGGCTTCGCCAAAGGCAAACGCCTCACCACCCGCTCGCCGCACTCGCTTGAGAATGCAGAGGAGGAGCGGAGAGCACGGAGAAAGAAAAAGCTTTTCTCTGTGCCTTCTCTTTATTACTCTGTGATCTCTGTGGTAAATGCTTTGGTGAGCTTCTGATTTCAGGGAAACGGCAATGAAAAAAGCGGTAGTTCTTTATAGCGGCGGACTCGACTCCACCACCTGCATGGCGATCGCCCGGGCCGAGGGGTTCGCCCCCTGCGCCATGAGTTTTTCCTATGGTCAGCGGCATGCGGTGGAACTGGTCCGGGCGAAGGCATACGCCCCCAGGGTCGGCGCCGAGGACCACCTGGTGGTCGAGATCGATCTGCGCCGGATCGGCGGCAGTGCCCTGACCGCCGACATCGACGTGCCGAAGGAGGGGGTGGGGAGCGACATTCCGGTCACCTATGTGCCGGCCCGCAATACCATCTTCCTCTCCTTCGCCCTCGGCTGGGCCGAAGTGCTCGGCGCCTTCGACATCTTCATCGGCGTCAATGCCCTCGACTACTCGGGGTATCCCGACTGCCGCCCCGGCTATATCGCCGCTTTCGAGGCCATGGCCAACCTCGCCACCAGGGCGGCAGTGGAAGGGCAGGGGCGCTACCGCATCCATGCGCCTCTGATCCATCTCACCAAGGCCGAGATCATCCGCATGGGGCTGGCGCTGGGGGTCGATTATGCCCTGACCCATTCGTGCTACGACCCGACTCCCGCGGGGCTGGCCTGCGGCGAATGTGACTCCTGCCGCTTGCGGCTCAAGGGGTTCGACGAGGCGGGGGTTCCCGATCCGATCGCTTACGCGACAGGATCGAATCCGGAATCCAGAATTCAGAAGTCAGAATAGAAACAAAGACTTTTTCTTCTGGATTCTGTGTTCTGACTCCTGAATTCCCAAGAGGGTTTTTTTCATGCCTACAATGCCCGACCTGCAGAAATCCCCCGATACCCGCAACATCGCCATCGACAAGGTGGGGGTGAAGGATATCCGCTACCCGATCGTGGTGATGGACAAGAGCAAGGTGCGTCAGCACACGGTGGCCCGCATCAACATGTACGTCGACCTTCCGCACCACTTCAAGGGGACGCACATGAGCCGCTTCATCGAAATCCTCAATCAGTATCACGGGGAGATCAGCATCGAGAGTCTCGATACCATCCTGCAGGAGATGAAGGATCGGTTGGAGGCCTCCCGCGCCCACGTGGAGCTGGAGTTCCCCTATTTCATCGAGAAGCAGGCCCCCGTTTCCAGATCGCGCGGCCTGATGGAGTATCAGTGCCGGATGTGCGGCACCCTGGGGGAGTCGGCCGACTTCGTCCTCGGCGTCACCGTTCCGGTGACCTCCCTCTGTCCCTGCTCGAAGGAGATCAGCCAGCGCGGCGCCCACAACCAGCGCAGTGCCATCAACGTGCAGATTCGCTACAACGGCCACATCTGGCTCGAGGACCTGATCGAGTGGGTGGAAGGATGCGCCAGCGCCCCCGTCTACTCGCTGCTCAAGCGGGAGGACGAGAAGGCGGTCACCGAGCGGGCCTACGACCATCCGATGTTCGTCGAGGACATGGTGCGGGCGGTCACCGAGAAGCTTGCGGCTGTCGAGGAGATCGTCTGGCTGCGGGTGGAGTGCGAAAACTTCGAGTCGATTCACAACCATTCCGCCTATGCACTGGTCGAATGGCAGAGAGCCTA
>DATBML010000154.1:0-2991 GCA_036554885.1 Desulfuromonadales bacterium | reverse complement strand
GCGGTGGTGGTTTGACGACGACAGCGACTGGTGGGTGAAGGGGCGTAAAGAAAGTGAGGAATAAGGATGGCCGCCGGGGAAAGTGAACCTTGACGGACTGATGCAGAAGTGGTAATAAATCCACCTTTGCGATGATCTGATGAATTTCTCTCACCTCTCACCTTTTGCCGGGGAGCGGAGCGAACCGATGCTTGACCTCAAATATCTTCGGGAAAACCTGGACGAAGCGGAACGGCGCCTGGCCACCCGCGGCGAAGCGGTGAATCTTTCCGCCTTCCGCGAACTCGACCGCCGGCGTCGCGATCTGCTTGGCGAGACGGAGGCGCTCAAGGCGGAGAAGAACAGAGTGTCGGTCGTGATCGGCCAGACGAAGGACAAGAGCGGGGTGCAGGGTGAGATCGCTCGCATGAAAGAGGTTTCGGGCCGGATCAAGAGTCTGGACGATGAACTCAAGACGGTCGAGGAGGAGCTGCAGAGTCTGCTGCTCATGGTTCCCAATATCCCTCACGAGAGTTCCCCGGTCGGTTTCAGCGAGGCCGACAATCGTGAGATCCGCCGGTGGGGAGTGCCTCGGGCATTCGACTTCACGGCGAAGCCGCACTGGGAGATCGGCGAACAGCTCGGCATCCTTGATTTCGAGCGGGCCGGCAAGCTGACCGGTGCCCGTTTTACTCTCTACCGGGGGGCAGGGGCGCGCCTGGAGCGGGCGCTGATCAACTTCATGCTCGACCTGCATACCCTGGGGCACAAATATATTGAAATTCTGCCTCCCTTTATGGTAAACAGGGAGTCCATGACGGGGACCGGACAACTCCCCAAGTTCGAAGACGATCTTTTCCATGTCGAGGGGCCGGATTACTTTCTCATCCCCACCGCCGAGGTGCCGGTGACCAACATCCACCGGGATGAGATTCTGGCGGGAGTCGATCTGCCGGTCTGTTATGCCGCCTATACGCCCTGCTTTCGCAAGGAAGCGGGATCCTACGGCAAGGACACCCGGGGGTTGATCCGCCAGCACCAGTTCAACAAGGTCGAGCTGGTCAAGTTCGTGCGGCCGGAGGATTCGGACGCGGAATTGGAGAAGCTGCTGGACAACGCCGAGGAGGTCTTGCGTCGTCTGGAGTTGCCGTACCGGGTGGTCGACCTGTGTACCGGTGATCTCGGCTTCTCCGCTGCCAGGACCTTCGACATCGAGGTCTGGCTGCCGGGACAGGAAGCGTACCGGGAAATCTCCTCCTGCTCCAATTTCCGGGATTTTCAGGCTCGCCGGGCAGCCATCCGCTTCCGACGTGAAGAGGGAGGTCGACCTGAGCTCGTTCACACCTTGAACGGTTCCGGGTTGGCGGTCGGCCGGACGGTGGTGGCCATACTGGAGAACCATCAGCAGGCCGACGGCTCGGTGCTGATTCCGGAAGCGCTTCGCCCCTACATGGGGGGGGTGGAGCGCATCGGCGGTTGACGAGACATCCACGGAGGAGTGGCCGAGTGGCTTAAGGCGGCGGTCTTGAAAACCGTTGTGCGAAAGCACCGTGGGTTCGAATCCTACCTCCTCCGCCAGTCCTCGCAACCGAAGGATCCGGCTGGGAAGCCGGACTCCAGACGATAAAACAGAATATACAGCAAGTACGGAGAGGTGGCCGAGTCGGCTGAAGGCGCTCGCCTGCTAAGCGAGTGTACGGGGTAAACCCGTACCGAGGGTTCGAATCCCTCCCTCTCCGCCATTTTTAATCTGCCGGGTGCAACCGCACTCGGCAGGAATATGCGAGGTACTGAATGCCCGGACCGACACGGCTGGTTCTTCTGATGTTGGTTGCCGCGCTGATTGCAGTCGTCGGCTGCGGCAAGCAGGAGGAAAAACCGAGCAAGGAAGTCGCGCCGGCGGCCGCGCCGCCCGCCCGAAAGCCGGCAGCGCGGGTGGTGGTTCCTGGCGAGGTCCAGGGAAAATGGGCGGCAGTCAAGATCGCCGTGCTCGACAAGGACCACAACAAGGAGCAGGTGTACACCATCGAAATCGGCTCCGAACTCGCCATCCCCGATAGTGGCCTGGTCCTGAAGGTGAAAAATTTTCTGCCGGCGTTCATCATGGATGGTACCACCATGACCTCAGCCTCCAATGAAACCAGAAATCCGGCAGCGCAGATCGTCATCAGCGAAGGGGCAAACGAAGTTTTCAAGGGGTGGCTGTTCAGTCTCTACCCCGGAACCCATGCGTTCCAGCATCCCCGTTTCAGCTTCACTCTCGTGGATTTTGTTCCGGCTACCGCAAAAAAAGATTGACAAGCGGGCCGGATTCGGCGATAAATTCAAATTCCGATGCGCGCCACTAGCTCAGCTGGATAGAGCGTCTGACTACGGATCAGAAGGCCGGGAGTTCGAATCTCTCGTGGCGCGCCACTTTAAAAAGCCAACCCCGTGAGTCTTGCCGAAATCCAGGACAGGGGCTTCATGCAGCAGGCCCTGGTGGAAGCCGAAACCGCAGCACGACTCGGTGAGGTTCCTGTCGGGGCCGTTGTCGTCCGGGGTGGCGAGGTCATTGGCCGCGGTCACAATCTGCGGGAAGCCAGCAACGACCCGACCACTCATGCCGAAATGATTGCCATTCGGCATGCGGCGACGGCGCTTGATTCCTGGCGATTGCTCGAATGTACGCTCTACGTAACTCTCGAGCCCTGTGTCATGTGTATGGGGGCGATAATCCTGGCCCGGATTCCGCGTCTGGTTTTCGCCTGCCGCGACCAGCGGGCCGGGGCCGTTGGCTCCATATATGATTTTTCCCATGACGAACGATTCAACCACCGCGTCGAGGTCAGGGAAGGGGTGCTTGCCAAGGAGTGCTCCGAACTCCTGAGCGGCTTCTTCCAGTCGTTGCGCGCCCGGAAAAAAGTTCAGAATTAGTCGCTTCTCGGATGCAGGAGAAGCGGGGCAAGTTCCGCGTCATGCGGAGGGGTGTCCGAGAGGTCGAAGGTGACAGACTCGAAATCTGTTGTACCG
>DATBML010000163.1:0-3294 GCA_036554885.1 Desulfuromonadales bacterium | reverse complement strand
AGATACTCTTTCCGGTCCTCTTCCTCGAGGGTCCATTTGGAGGCATTGGAGAGTGAACGGAGCATCTTTTGCCACTGCTGCAAGCGGTTGAGCAGCATCAGTGAGTTGAACAGCCGCTTGTTGGTGTTGAAGGAGAAGATTGTGTCGGAGAGGACGCTGCGCATCAATGCATCGTTTTCGTGAAAATCCTTGCGGGCGATGGTGCGGGCCAGCGCCCAGATCTGCGGGTCGACCTCGGCCTCGAAGCGCAGTTCCCAGTAGGCGTGCTTGAGCAGCATCGTGTTGAAGGTGCGCACCATCTTGTAGGGGACGTAATAGGAGTGCGCCACGCAGTCCGCCCCGAGGTGGGCGAGATAGCCGTAAGCGCAGGCCCTCTGCCGGTCGGTCGTCGCCGCATTGAGGATTTTTTTTCCCATCCGCCAGGAGTGGCAGTGTTCCAGATAGTGGGTGTACTTTTTGCCGAGGGTGATGTCGGCGCTGATGCAGCCGTAGAGGTAGTCGTGGGGGAAGGCAGCGAGCAGTGCCTGCAGGGCTGGGGGCAGACTCTGGAGATTGGCGAGGATGTGCGAGCCGACCTGCAGGTGGACCCCCACCCCCCAGGCCAGGGCATCGACAGGCGCCGCCAGGATGATGGTGACAATCAGGAAAGCTATAAGCAAAGCCGTTGGCCTCTTGGTCATTTTTTCTGCTAAAAGGATAGTCCACGCCCAGGGGGATGTAAAGGTCAAATGCCCGAGACGCTGAAACGAGAGCTGCACGAAGCGACCGCCCAGGTTCGCAGCCTGCTGCAGGACCTGCTGCACCTCGGGGTGCGGGAGATCGACGTAGCCGTGCTGCCCCGCGATCTTCCCGCCTGCCCGCCGCAGGTGCGCGGCGTCGACGAAGGCGGAGTGGCGCTCTGCCGGCACGAAACCCTCGATGAGATCCGCTCCGAACTGGAGGGTTGCCGCCGCTGCTCCCTCTGCCAGGGGCGTAAGAACATCGTCTTCGGCGTCGGCAACCCGCATGCCCGCCTGGTATTCGTCGGCGAGGCGCCGGGGCGGGAAGAGGACGAGAAGGGGGAGCCGTTCGTCGGCGAGGCCGGCCGCCTGCTCGACCGGATTCTCTTCGCCATGGGGATGCAGCGCGAAGAGGTCTACATCTGCAATGTGGAAAAATGCCGGCCGCCCGGCAACCGCGATCCCGGCCCCGAGGAGATCGCGGCCTGCGAACCCTATCTCAAGCGCCAGCTGGCCGCCATCCGGCCGCAGATGATCGTTGCCCTCGGCAAGTTTGCCGCCCAGACCCTGCTGCGGGACGAAACGCCGATTGGCCGCCTGCGGGGAAAATGGCGCGAGTACGAGGGGATCCCGTTGATGCCGACCTACCATCCGGCCTTTCTGCTGCGCAATCCCGCAGAAAAGCGTGCTGTCTGGGAAGACATGAAGCAGGTGCTGGCGCGCATGCGCGAGAAGCCGGAGGCAAAGGCTTGAACGAGCCGCAGGCGGCCCTGAGCATCGAGACGGTGCATAAGTCCCGCCGCGCCCCCGACGGTCGGACGGTTGAAATCCTGTGCGGGCTTTCCCTGGATGCGCATGCCGCTGAACTGACCGCCATTGTCGGCCCTTCGGGCGGCGGCAAGAGCACCTTGGTGCGCCTGCTCAACCGGCTCGAAGAGCCTGACGGCGGGCGCATCCTCCTCTTCGGCGAGGCGATCGCCGGCCTCGACCCCCTCGTCCTGCGGCGCCGGATCGGCCTGGTGCCGCAGAAGCCCTTCATGTTCGAAGGGAGCGTGCTCGATAATCTGCAGCGACCATTTCATCTGCGCGAGGAGCCGCCGCCGGCCGCCGACAGCGAAACCCTCCAGTCCGTTCTCGCCCTCTGTCGCCTCGACCCCGAACTCCTCTCCCGCGCTGCCCGCTCCCTCTCGCTGGGGCAGCAGCAGCGAGTGGCCCTGGCCCGCAGCCTGTCGACCGGCCCCGAGGTGCTGCTGCTCGACGAGCCGACCAGCGCCCTCGACCGCCCGACCGCCGACCGACTCGCCGCCACCCTCCGCGAGATCTGCCGCTCCCGCCGCCTCACCATCCTGATGGTGACCCATGACCTGCGCCTGGCGGGACGGGTCGCCGACCACCTTGCCTATCTGGAAGCGGGAGTGATTCTCGAGGAAGGACGCCCCGAGGAACTCCTCAACCATCCCCGCACCGAACAGTTGCGCCGCTTTCTGGCCGAGCCTGGGACCAGCGAAGAGGAGCCGGCATGAACGCCAGGGCGATCCTCGACCTCAGCCTCCCCGATCTGGCGCTGGTCTACGGCCTGATCCTGCTGGTGGCGGCCCTCGCCCGTTTGCGAGGCATCGGCCAGGAGCGCGACCTGCTCTGGTCGTCCCTGCGCATGGTGGTGCAACTGCTGGCGGTCGGCTATGTTCTGCATTTCGTCTTCGCCCTGGAGAGCGCCGCCTCGGTCCTGCTCATCCTCGCCGTGATGACCGCCTTCTCGGTGCAGGCGGTGGCTGGCCGGGTCAAGCACCGCATGCCCCGCTTCTACCGCATCGTCGGCAGCTCCATGCTGGTCGGCTGCGGCGGCGCCACCTTTTTCTTCTGCAACGCCGTCATCGGCCTCGACCCATGGTACGATCCCCGCTACCTGATCCCGCTGGCCGGGATGATCATCGGCAACTCGATGACCGGCGCGGCGCTGGCCGCCGAACGTCTGGCCGCCGAGATGCGCGAGCGGCGCGAGGAGGTCGAGACGGCGCTCTGCCTCGGCGCCACCGCCCGCGCTGCCAGCCGCGAGGCGGTGCGCAGCGCCTACCGTGCCGCCCTCATCCCTTCGATCAATGCCATGGCGGCGATGGGGCTGGTCTTTCTCCCCGGGATGATGACCGGCCAGATCCTCTCCGGCACCGAGCCGATCACCGCCGTCAAGTACCAGATCGCCGTCATGTGCGTCATCACCGGCAGCGTCGCCGTGACGTCCTTCCTCATCCTGCTGCAGGGGTACCGGGCCTATTTCACCCCGGCGCACCAGTTCAGGGAGGAGGGATGATCGGCCTCCGCCTTTGCGCGGTGGATCCTTGGTTGTTGATGCTTCATGATAAAGGCCGGGCTTTCTGTCCGGCCTTTTGCGTGCCGCGAAGCGCGGAACGGATGGCAGCTGAGGCTAGTTGCCGGTCACGGCAAACCAGCTCCCCGTCGGCGAGGTGACGAAGATGATCGGTGCGAAACACGGATACGGCAGCATCACTTTCTCCTCGATCGTGGCATCGCCGGCGACGCCCGTCGGGAAGAGTCCGGTCATCACGTTGACCGTTGT
>DATBML010000149.1:0-6162 GCA_036554885.1 Desulfuromonadales bacterium | reverse complement strand
GGTCTCGGTAGCGATGCGTCTGGTGCCGGCGATCTTGTTGTAGTAGGCCTGGGGAACAGCGCTGTTCGGCTTGTGCGAGCCGGCCGGCGAACCCCCTTCGTACTTGTAGTAGATCTTCGCCGGAGTGCCGAGGGCCTTCTCCAGCCGATGGGCGCGGAAGAGCGGGGACGGCCGCCACAGCCGGTAGATCTCGCGCACTGCTTCGGGGATATCGATCCAGCGCTGCTGCGAAACCTCCTGCTCGATCAACCCCATCGGAAAGAGGGGGAGCAGGTCATCCGGATTGACCGGCTGCATCGTCCCCGGATGGATCACCGGTGCCAGCGGACCCGGCATGTCGGGGATGATGTTGTACCACTGTTTCGGGATGCGGTCTTCGCTCAGCAGGATTTTGGTCTGCATGGTCTCTCCTTATGGTCAACATGGCGGGGCGGATGCATTGCGCCCCTGCAAAATTTACCCGATCAGTTCGCGCAGCTTCGCCTCGATGTCTGCCTCGCGCATCAGGCTCTCACCGATGAGAAAGGCCCCCGCCCCGGCCGCCAGCAGCCGCTCGATGTCGGCGCGGTTGTGTATTCCGCTCTCGGCAACGACGAAACGCCCCGGAGGAATCAGCGGCAGCAGCCTCTCGGTCGTCGCCAGGTCGGTGACGAAGGTGCGCAGGTCGCGGTTGTTGATGCCGATCAGTTCGCAGTCGGTCTCCAGCGCCATTTCCAGTTCCGCTTCGTCGTGCACTTCGAGCAGAACGTCGAGACCAAGCTCCCGGGCACAAGCGGCAAAATCGCGCAACTGCGACAACTCGAGCATGGCGGCGATCAGCAGAATGGCATCGGCGCCGGCAGAGCGTGCCTCGACGATCTGATAGGGGTCGCAGACGAAGTCCTTGCGCAGCAGCGGCAGCCGCACCAGCTCGCGAATCAGTCCCAGATACCGCAGATGGCCGAGGAAGAAGCGCTCGTCGGTGAGCACCGAGAGACAGGCGGCCCCCCCCGCGGCATAGGTTTCGGCGATGGCAAGCGGATCGAAGTCAGGACGGATGACTCCCTTTGAGGGGGAGCCCTTCTTCACCTCGGCGATGATGGTCGTCCAGCCCGATTCACGGCTGTCCTTCAGCGCCCGGGCAAAACCGCGGGTCGATTCCTCCATGCCAGAGATGTGCGCGCGCAGGCCGGTCTCGGAGATGCGGGACTTGGCGGCGGCCACTTCGTGGCGCTTGTGGGCAACGATTTCGTCGAGAATCATGGGAAAATCCGGAATACAGAATACAGAAGTCAGGAGTCGGAATAAGGAAATCAGGAGAAATTTGCTTTCATTCTGAATTCTGTATTCTGACTCCCGTATTCCTGGCTTTATTCATTCGTCAGCCGCGCCAGCCCTTCCATCTTCGCCCGCGCCCGGCCACTGTCGATCGCCTCTGTGGCGGCGGCGAGACCGGCAGGGATATCCTCCGCCGCGCCGGCGGCGACCAGGGCGAAGGCGGCATTGAGCAGCACGACGTCGCGCTTCGGTCCGTGCTCGCCGGCGAGAACGGCGCGGACGATAACGGCATTCCGTTCGGCGTCCCCCCCCTGCAGGTCGGCAAGGGAGCAGCGGGTCAAGCCGAAATCCTCAGGCTCCACCGTGGAGAGCCGCACCTCACCGTCCCGTATTTCGCCGACGCGAGTCGGCCCGGTCAGGGTCACCTCGTCCATGCCGTCGAGACCATACACGACGAAGCCGCGACGGCAGCCGAGCTGCACCAGCACCCGGGCCAGAGTCTCGACCAGTTCCTCGCGGTAGACACCTAGCACCTGGCGGTCGGCAGCGGCCGGGTTAGTCAGCGGCCCGAGGATATTGAAGATTGTGCGGATGCCGATCTCGCGGCGCGGACCGATAGCGTGCTTCATCGCTCCGTGCAGCGCCGGGGCGAAGAGGAAGCCGACGCCGAGCTCGGCGATGCAACGCTCGACTGTCTCCGGGGTGACCGCAAGGTTGACGCCCAGTCGTTCGAGCACATCGGCACTGCCGCAGGCGCTTGAGACGCTGCGATTGCCGTGCTTAGCCACCTTGACGCCGCAGGCGGCGACGACGAAGGCGACGGTGGTGGAGATATTGAAGCTTTTGGTGCCGCTGCCGCCGGTGCCGCAGGTGTCGAGGATCGTCTCGCGGTCGATGTTGATGTCCTCCCGATCAATATCGAGCACCCGGCCGACGCGGATCGGCGTGGCGCGAGCGCGCATCACCTTCGCGGCGCCGGTGATCTCGGCCACCGTCTCACCCTTCATGCGCAGGGCGGTGATAAAGGCGCCGATCTGAGCCGCTGTCGCCTCGCCGCCCATGATCTGGTCCATAACCTCGATCATCTCGGACTCGGCAAGGTCCTGCCGCTCCACCACCTTCGCGATGGCTTTTTTGATCATTTTCGACCCCAACAAAAAGAAAGGAATCCAGTATTCAGAAAACAGGAGTCAGAAGAAATGCCTTTCATTCTGAATTCTGGATTCTGAATTCTGTTTTTCACGTCATCTCCAGGAAGTTCTTCAACAGCTTCTTCCCCTCGAGAGTGAGGATTGACTCGGGATGGAACTGCACCCCCCAGAGCGGCAACTCGACGTGCTCCATCCCCATGATTTCCTGCTCGGCAGTCCAGGCGGTCATCCGCAGGCAGGCCGGCAGGGTTTCGAGCTCGACCAGCAGCGAGTGGTAGCGGGTAGCGTCAAAGGGGTTGGCGAGCCCGGCGAAGAGACCCCGGCCATCATGGTGCACCGGGCTGGTCTTGCCGTGCATCAGGCGCGCAGCGCGCACCACGCGACCGCCAAAGGCATGGCCGATCGACTGGTGCCCCAGGCACACCCCGAGAATGGGCAGCTTGCCGGCAAATCGCTGGATCGCCTCGACGGAGATCCCCGCCTCGGTCGGCGAGCAGGGACCGGGAGAAATGACCAGGCGGCGCGGTTTCAGTCGCTCGATGCCGGCGACGTCGATGGCGTCGTTGCGGAAGACCAGCACCTCCTCGCCCATCTCCTGAAGATACTGAACAATGTTGTAGGTGAAGGAGTCGTAGTTGTCGATCATTAAAAGCATGGGAAGACCTCTGAAAACTGTGACAGGTGACGAGTGCCGGGTGACAAAGGCAGGAACACGTCACTACTTGTCACTTGTCACTTGTCACGCTCCTCAATCCAGCCCCGCCGCGGCCATGTCCAGCGCCTTGCGCACCCCCATCGCCTTGTTCAGCGTCTCCTGATACTCGGACTGAGGATCGCTGTCGGCGACGATTCCGGCACCGGCCTGCAGATAGATGTGATCGCCCTGAACGACCAGGGTGCGGATGGCGATCGCCATATCCATGTTCCCCGAGAAGGAGAAGTAACCGACCGCCCCACCGTAGATTTCGCGGCGGACCGGTTCGAGTTCGTCGATAATCTGCATCGCCCGGATCTTCGGCGCCCCGGAGAGAGTGCCGGCCGGGAAGGTGGCACGGAAAACGTCGAAGGCATCGCGGTCGCCGTCAAGCAGCCCGCGCACGTTGGAGACGATGTGCATCACATGCGAGTAGCGCTCGACGACCATCAGTTCGCTCACCTCCACCGTTCCCGTGCGGCAGACGCGCCCCAGGTCGTTGCGTCCGAGGTCGACCAGCATGATGTGTTCCGCACACTCCTTGGGGTCGGCGAGCAGGTCCTGCTCCAGGCGGTGATCCTCCTCGGTGTCGGCGCCGCGCGGACGGGTGCCGGCGATGGGACGAACCTCGACGTGATCGCCCTCCTTGCGCACCAGCACCTCGGGAGAGGCGCCTATCACCAGCGTTTCGGCGAAACGCAGGAAAAACATGTAGGGGGACGGATTGATCGTGCGCAGCGCCCGGTAGATGTCGAAGGGCTCGGCCGACAGCGGGCCGGAAAAGCGTTGCGACAGGACAACCTGGATGACGTCGCCCGCCCGCACGTATTCCTTGCAGCGCTCAACCGCCTGCCGGAATCCCTCGGGAGAAAAGTTGGCGACGAGTTCGCCGGCGGCGACCGGGGTGGCCGGGTGCTGGGCCGGCAGCGGCGCGCGCAACTTCTCGATCAGGGCGTCGACATCGGCAATGCCGCGGCGATAGGCCGCCGCCGGTTCCTCGCCGTCGCCGATGTGGACGTTGCAGACGGCCTTGACCTTCTGCCGCATGTTGTCGAAGATCAGCAGCTTGCCGGTAAGCAGGAAGCAGCTGTCCCAAGCGCCGATCTCGGCCGGCCGGGCGGCGGGTAGCCGTTCGATGAAGCGGACCATGTCGTAGCCGAGGTAGCCCACCGCCCCGCCGAAAAAGCGCGGCAACTCCGGCAGTTGTACCGGCCGGTAGGGAGACATGAAGCGCTTGAGTTCGGACAGCGGGTCGGCACTCTCGCCCGCTTCGACCAGATGCTCGCCGTCAAGAATTTCGAAGTGCCGGCCGCGACTGCGGAAGAGACGGCCCGGGCCGCTGCCGAGAAAAGAGTAGCGAGCCCATTTCTCCCCCCCCTCGATGCTCTCGAGGAGGAACGAGCTTTTGCCGTCGTCAATTTTCTTGAAGGCCGAGACGGGGGTCTCCATGTCGGCCAGTATCTCCCGGTAAACCGGAATCAGGTTGCCTTGCCCGGCAAGGAAAATGAATTCGTCGAGAGAGGGTTGGTACATGCGGGCTCCCGTGGATAAAGTGGGCTACTTTAGCACGGTCGGCAGGAAAGCGTCAAGAATTGCGAGGATGCTGCGGGCTTTGCCTCCCCCTATCGCCCGACGAACAGGGCAGGGATCAGGATGGCGGCGGCGATGCCGAGGACGGCCAGGACCATCGTGATCAACGTCAGGATGCCGACGAACTTCCAGAACGACTTCTGGGAATCGAGGGCCGCTTCCAGCTCGGCTACCGTTCCACCCTGCAGGAAGCTGCCGAGGGCGCCGGAGTAGCGGGAAAGATACCAGGCCGGCACCAGGTAGAGCAGACAGGCCAGCACTTGGATGGCGCCGATCAGAACTGCCGGCGGGCCGCCGGGGACATGACCGACCGCCACCATGGAGATGAGCGAGGCGAGCAGCCCCAGTCCGGCGCCGATGAAAAGCAGAACCGAGATAAGGCGCACCCACGGCCGGGTGCCGGCAAGCGCCGCCAGCATCGCGTCGGTAACGACGGTGTCCCCCTCCGCGGCCGGCTCAAAGGCAAAGGACTCCTCCTGTCGCTGGCGGAACTTGGCGATCACCACGCCGCAGCCGATGCAGGTCTCGGCTTCCGGCTGACCCTGTCCGCACTTGGGACAGACCATGGCGGGAGCCGGGGCGGGAGCATCCGGCTGGTGCGCCAGTTCGACGGCGGCAACGCACGGAGTCATCGGCTCGACGACGCAGAGGGCGCCGGCGCTCCCAAAAGCCCTGGCGTAGCGCTCGGCCGTCTCTTCGTCGAGGTCGCTCTTGAGCACAACGGGTTTGCCGGCAAAGAACCGCGCCAGGGCAGCATCGCTGAACTTGAGGCGTTGCCGGAGCTGCACCGCCACCTCTTCCTGGCTCATGCCGAGAACAAGTTCGCCGCGGAAAACGATTCTGTACCTTGTTTTTTCTGTCGACATGCGTCTGTCCCTCTCGACTCCGCCTCCCTGCCCGGTCTTGTTAACCGGGAAGGGAGGACCATGACATGGAAGGTATGCCAGGGAATGATACGGGAAAAAAAGCAGGGGCTCAAGTTAAAGCTGCCAACAGAAAAAACTGCAGCGGGCGACGGCCGTCGGCCTCAGTCGCCGCCGAGCAACCTGACGTACTGCAGCCGCTCGTAGCTTGCCGGACGCTCGCTGCGCAGTTGGCTGAGCCGGCCGCGGAACTCGGGCAGGGTGACGAAGCCGTGCGCCTGCATCCAGTCCTCGATCTGTTCGAGCATCTGGCCGATCCGGCCGAGGCCGTTCTGGTAAAGGGTCGAGCAGACCTGCACGACGCTGGCGCCGGCCAGCAGCTGCTTGACGGCATCCCGCCCGTCATGGATTCCGGTGGCGGCGGCGAGGTCGCAGCCGACCCGGCCGGCAAGGATCGAAACCCAGCGCAGGGAGGTGTGGATCTCCGCCGGGGTGCTGTAGGGGCTGCCGGTGGCCGGCTGCAGCCTTTCGATGTCGATGTCGAAGGGGTAGAAGCGGTTGAACAGCACCAGGGCGTCGGCCCCCCGCCAGACGATTTTGCCGGGCG
>DATBML010000153.1:0-6378 GCA_036554885.1 Desulfuromonadales bacterium | reverse complement strand
TCAGCACCTCGACCAGGTCGAAATTGTAGATTTCGTGGCTTTTGTCGATGACATCCTTCAACTGACTGCTGTCGCCGGTCAGGGAAGCGTAGTAAACGGCGTTGACCAGATCGTTGTTGCGACTGGTGAGTTTCACGTAATTGAGGAGTTCGCGCTGCGAGTAGAACGTGTTGCGCTCGGTGAAATTGGCCATCTGGGTGAAACGGTCCTGCATGCTCTTTTCAAATTGCCTTACCGTCAGTCCGGTAAGGATGTAAAGGGTAATGCAGAGCGGGATGACCGAGAGGGCAATCTGGGCAAGCAGGATTTTCCAGCGGAGCGTAAACGTCTTTTTCATCGCAGCACCTTTGATCCGACCGATACGTGGCGGACCGAATTGGTTTAATGAGAAGGCTCCATGTCAAATGAATGCTGCAAAATAGCATTATTCCCCGTCGGCTGGCAATACCTTAAAGGCCTAAAATACTGAATTGTCACCGGAGTTGTCGCTTTGGACGAGTCCGGATCCCGCGCCTGGCGGTCGTGCCGACCCGGCCGGCCGCAGAGGCCGCTGCCAGGGCTCCGGCAAGCGGCCTTAAACCTCCAATATCGTTCGATTTAACAGCACAACCATCGCTTGTGGTAGACTGTTGACGGAGGATTCCGTCATGCCCCGCAGCGCCCCGGACATACCCGCTCTCTTCCGCCACCGCTTCTCGGTCGATTACAGCGCCCCTTTCCAGCGGCATCTCAATCGCCTGGAAGTGGAGATCGGACGCGAAGATTATCGCCACCTGAAGAAGGTCGAACTGCTTGCGACCTCCCCGTCCGAGGAGCAATTCGCCGCCATGGAGGAGATCACAGCGCGGCTGCTCAAAACGACCCAGAACAACTACAACCGCGACCTGCTGCGCCGCCTGAACATCCGAGTCTATCTCGACTCCCGGCACTACGACGTCTACTACCGGCAGCCCGATCGGTCCATACGCTTCATCGCCGCCTGGCGTCACAAAGTGCTGAGACGCTTTTTCGGCCAGCCGCCGCTGCAGGATACCGGCTGGCGCCCGGCCGGAGCTCGGCTGGCAGGCTTTGCGGCCCGCTTTCATCCCGACCCGGCAGGTGGAGTGCTCCTGCTGCGCCGGCAGAATGGGCACACCGGGAACTTCACCCTGCTTACCGCCACCCATGGCCCCTACGATCCCCATACCTTCGATGTGACCCTGTACCTGCTGCGGTCCGGATGCGGTGCAGCGGCAGTCATCAACCTCGGCTTCTCCGGCCGGGAACCGTTGACCGACGAGAACCTGGAAAAGCTCAAGAACTGGGGAATCCCCCTCAACCCCAGCAACATCGACGTCATCTACCCCTACCTCGACGCTGGCGGCCACCCCCACTGCTACAAGCTGGAAGAGGGATTGCGCCGTTTTGTCGCTTTGCTCGAAGAAGGTCCGCCGCAGGTCATCATCGACGTGCACGGCTGTGTGGGCACCCAACCCGACGACTGCCGCCTGGTCGTCGGGCTTGGCGGCGCCCCCCCGTATCCCCGGCTCGACGCGCTGGGTCGCCTGGATACGCAGGACGATGGTCTTTTCCTGACGCCGTCGCCGATTCTGCAGAACAGCCTGTCTCTGCTGCGCCGCCTTTCCACCGAGTTCAGCCTGCAATTCTGCACGCGACCGCACCGCTGCTACCACTTTCGCCTGGGCGAGCAGCCGCCGTTCCCCGGCCGCGCAATCGATCCGCGCACCGAGGCGTGCAGCCTGCTGGCCGGCGAGCCGCGCTACTTTCTTCCCGCCGAGCAGACCCGTTGGCTGCCCGGCGCCGGCGGCAATGCCCTGCAGCGCCTGGAAGCAGCAAAACTCGACGCCGCCACCCTCTGTCTGCACGTCGAAATCCCGACGGCCGTTCGGCGCCGGATCGCCCTGCTTTTGCGCGAGCTGGAAATCGGTGATTCTCTCGAATCCAGCGCACTTTAACGCCATCAGCCCGGCCCTGTAAATCCGCTTCAGCGAATGGCAAAAAGCGGTTCGGAGATGGATTGCTGCCGGCATACCGGGCATCGTCCGGGCCTCTGCAGGCGTTCCCGCTTGCCAAAAACGAAGCCGCATTTCCGGCATTCTGCCGGGACGATCTGCAGTCGGCGCCCGAGGGGATGGAGGGTGTGCCGCAGATGCTCAAGGTGGCCGTAAACCACTTTTTCCGGGATGCCGACCCGCATGGAAATCTCACGGGCGGAAAGGGGTACGCCAGCCAGCAGATCGGCGATCTGCCGGCGGATGGTGGCTAACCGGGAAGGGGGAACCGTTGGCGGCTTGGCTTTCATTTGCGCCCTTTGCGGCTACACTTTAGTTCGGCTGTTGTCATTACCTCGATGACCCGTGCCAACGTGCTCGAATCAATGGGAGCGATTATGGCTAAAACGGAACTGGACGTGGTCACCGGGGCCTTCAGCTTTACCGGCAAGTATATCGCCCGGCGACTGTTGGCGCTCGGCAGGCAGGTCAGGACCCTCACCGGTCATCCCGACCGCGAGCATCCCTTCGGCAAGGCGGTAACGGCCATGCCGTTCCAGTTCGAGGACCCGGCAGCCCTTCGCGACCACCTGTCCGGCGCCAGCACTCTCTACAATACCTATTGGATCCGCTTTGAACACGGTCGTATGACCTTTGACCGGGCCGTCGCCCATACCGCCGCGCTGCTCGAGGCGGCACACCTGGCCGGAGTGCGCCGGGTTGTCCACATCAGCGTCGCCCACGCCGATGAGGCCTCGCCTTTCCCCTATTTCCGGGCCAAGGGGGAGGCGGAACGCCTGGTTCGGGAATCAGGCCTTTCCTACGCCATATTTCGGCCGACTGTGCTCTTCGGCACGGAAGGCATCCTCTTTAACAATATTGCCTATATGCTGCGCAGATTCCCCGCCTTCGCCATTCCGGGCAAGGGCGATTACCGGCTGCAACCGATTTACGTGGATGATCTGGCCGAACTGGCGGTCAACGTCGGATACGAGAAGAGGTCGCTGGTTCTCGACGCCGCCGGTCCGGAAACCTTCACCTTCGATGAGCTGATTCGACTGATGGCCAAACAGGTCGGCAGCCATGCACGACTCCTCCACATGAAACCCGAGCGGGCCCTGAAGCTTATTCGCATGGTCGGCGGCCTGGTCGGCGACGTCGTGCTCACAGGGGAGGAGATTGACGGATTGATGCAGAATATGCTAGCTTTCCCAAGCGCGCCGGCGGCTGGCCACTCTCTTTTCAGCAGCTGGCTCAGACTGCATGCCGCTGACCTTGGCAGCAGTTATTTCTCCGAAATGGAGCGGCACTATCACTGAAG
Organism: Desulfuromonadales bacterium; assembly: GCA_036554885.1. Lineage (GTDB taxonomy): Bacteria > Desulfobacterota > Desulfuromonadia > Desulfuromonadales > DASPGW01 > DASPGW01. The sequence continues at coordinate 3,066 of DATBML010000153.1, read as the reverse complement.
TGCTGCGATTTCCCCCCGGGATTGTCCGGTTCGATCGTCAGCGTAAACTTCGACAAGAGGGTGAGACGCATCAGCGTCATCCCCCGGAGAGGATGGCAGCATGCCCGCCCAAGAATTGAATGCCCTGATCCGCAAAGGACTCGCGGAGATCGAGAGAGGCAATACCCTGGTGGCCCTCGTCCATTTCGAGGATGCGGCCAGGCGGGACGACTCCCCCCTGGTACGCTCCCACCTCGCCTTCTGTCTGGCCAAGGAGCGCCGGCAGATGAATAAAGCCGCCGTCCTCTGCAACGAAGCCCTGCAGGAGGAACCGGGCAATCCGGTCCACTATCTCAATCTTGGCCGGATTTATCTGCTGGCGGGGCAGAAAAACCGGGCCATCCAGACCTGGCGGCGGGGGCTCAAGGTCGGCCGCAACCCGCATATCTCCCTTGAACTGAGAAGGTTGGGACAGCGCAAGCCGCCCTTGCTGCGGGCTCTGGGCCGAGAGCACCCGGTAAACAAATATCTCGGCCTGATGCTGAATAAAATGGGCATTCGCTGAGCAGGGATCCCCGCTTCGCACCGGCAGGAGACCAGCATGTACTTTCTCTTAAAAGTGCTGATCTCGGCCCTGATCATCGCTGCGGCATCGGAAGTAGCCCGGCGCAATTTACCGCTGGCGGCTATCCTGGCGTCGCTCCCCCTGACTTCTATTCTGGCTATCCTCTGGTTCTATCATGACACCCGAAACGGACCTCTGACGGGAGAACTGACCTCGCAGATTTTCTGGGCAATCCTCCCCTCACTCCTCTTCTTCGTCGCCTTTCCCTGGCTGCTGAAAACCGGCCTGCGCTTCTCTCTCTCCCTCCTCCTGTCGGTCGGCATCATGATCGTCGGCTACACCATCTATGCGGCCATCATAAGGCTACTCGGGGTCAAGTTCTAGTGTCCCGTTTGGTTAGTCCTTTCAGGTAATTCTGAGGCAATTTGGTCGCTGGCAAGGCGCGGTGACGCAGGCATAGCCAAAGCTAAGCCGAGGAGACGCAACGAAGGCAGCGGCAATAAGGGCCAGAATTAGTGGAAGGAATTAACCACTCGGGGCACTAGAGACAAGAGCAAGACGCAAGAATTGGCTCCCGGCTCTTTACTCTTGAATCCCGATTGTTAGAGGTGCGCATTGAAATGCTCTTTGGGAGCCGTTAAACTTGAATGGCATGAAACGACCTCCTTCATCATTTGCGCCGGCACAGCCGCGCGATCTCCAGCGACTCACCGAACGCAGCCACGATGTGCTGATCATAGGTGGCGGCATCAACGGCGCCGGGATTGCCCGCGACCTGGCGATGCGGGGGTTGCGGGTCGCCCTTGTCGAGAAGGGGGACTTTGCCTCGGGGGCCTCCAGCGCCTCTACCAAGCTTATTCACGGAGGGGTTCGCTACCTGGAGCGCTTTGCTTTCCGCCTGGTCTTCGAAGCCTGCCGCGAACGGCGTATCCTGCAGCTCATCGCTCCCCATCTGGTACGGCCCATCCCGTTCTTCATTCCCGTCTACCGTGACGACCCGCGGTCCCTGGCTGCGATCCGAACGGGGATGAGCCTCTACGACCTGCTGGCGATGTTTCGCAACACCCATCCACACAGCATTCTTGACACCGAAGAGGCTCTCCAGCGTGAACCGGCCCTGCGGCCGGAGGGTCTGAGCGGCGTGGCGCTTTACTGGGACTGCCGGATGGACGACGCCCGACTTTGCCTGGAGAACATCCTGGCCGCCCGGGAACTGGGTGCCGACATCGCCAACTATCTGGAAGTTACCGGGTTCATCAAGACTGCCGGCCGGGTGCGCGGCGTCCGGGTACTCGACCGGGAAACCGGCCAGGATCTGGAGGTGTGCGCCGAGGTGGTGGTCAATACGACCGGCCCCTGGCTCGACCGGCTTTGCTCCCTCGACGGCGAAGCCACGAACAAACTGCGGCCGACCCGGGGTACCCACATCCTGGTGCCACGCATCAATCGCGGTGAGGAAGCTCTTTACCTCACCGCCGGCCGGGATGACCGGCTCTTTTTCGTCATCCCGTGGGGAGAGTTGTCCCTGGTCGGCACCACCGACGTCGATGATCCTGGGGACCCCGACCTGGTGGCCCCCACCGAGTCCGACATCGAATATCTGCTCTCCGAGACGGCCCGCCATCTGCACGGCCGGGTACTGAATCGTGCCGATGTGGTTGCCGCTTTCGCCGGCCTGCGCCCACTGGTCGCCGAGTCGACTGCCGCAGCGTCAAGGGTCTCCCGCGAGCACCGCCTTTTCGAGTCGGCATCGGGACTGCTTTCGGTAGGCGGCGGCAAGTACACGACCTACCGGGCGGTGGCTGCCGAGGTGGCCGGGCGGGTCACCGAGCGACTGGGACGCGGTCATGGTCGCTCGCTGACACACCGGATTCCTCTGCCCGGCGGCGCCACCGGTAATTTTGCTTCCTACCTGCACCGGGAAGTGCGCAACCTCTCTGCCGAATACGGCCTGCCACCCGCCGAACTGGCAGGACTGCTCAGCCTCTACGGCTCCCGAACCCCCCGATTGCTGACCCTGCTCAGGGAAGAACCTGCCCTGGCCCGCCCGATCGTCGAAGATTCCCCGTTGCTGGCGGTGCAGGTCGCCTATGCTACCGATTTCGAAATGGCCAGAACTCCCGAAGACGTACTGCGCCGCCGCACACCCCTGGCACTCCAGACGGGACGAGGCCTGCGTGAACTGGAGGGCGTGGCGGCCCTCATGTCCCAACGATTGCAGGTCTCAGCCGAATGGCGCCGGCACTGGCAGGAGGACTATCTAAAGCGGCATTCCAACCCATGAAAGGATAGTAGATGGAGATCAAGGTCAAAAAAGGAACCCTGCTGAAGCAGAAAACGGCTTGCCTTGTTCTGGGCGCCTTCTCGGGCAAACTCGGCACTCCCGCCCTTGCGGAACTTGACCAGACCCTGGACGGAGCCATATCGAGGGCGGCAAGGGAGAAAGAATTCACCGGCAAGCAGGGGCAGACTCTCCTGCTTCATACCGGTAAGCGCCTTCCTGCCGAACGCGTCCTGCTGAT
>DATBML010000465.1:0-5377 GCA_036554885.1 Desulfuromonadales bacterium | reverse complement strand
TTCACCGAGGCGTTTCTGGCAAAACTCGAAAAACTTCTCCCGCTGGAGCAGATCGACGTCGTCATTATCAACCATACCGAGCCGGATCACACCGGTGCTCTGGCAGCGCTGCTGCAGAGAAATCCGAACATCACCGTCTATATCAGCAAGGCGGGGGAAAACTTTCTCAAGCAGCTGATCAATGCTCCCTTCAGGGCGCACGTGGTGGCGGACGGCGAGGAGCTCGACCTGGGCGGCCGCACTCTTCGCTTTGTTCTCGCCCCCTATCTGCACTGGCCCGACACCATGTTCACCTACCTGGTCGAGGACCAGATCCTCTTCCCCTGTGATGCCTTCGGTGCCCACTATTGCGCGACCAGGCTCTTCGATGACGAGATCGCTGACTTTTCGAATGACTTTCACCAATACTTCGACTGCATCATGCGTCCCTTCAAGGACAAGATCCGCGATGCGCTGGCCAAGATCAAGGACCTGCCGCTGCGCATGGTCTGCCCTTCGCACGGGCCGATTCTCCGCTCCACCTTCGCCCACGCGATCAACGCCTACCGGCAGTGGTCCGCGCCGCCACCGCAGGGGGACAAGCCGCGAGCCCTGATGGCGGTCCTCTCATCCCACGGCAACACCCGGACCATGGCGGCGGTGATCCGGCAGGAACTGGAAAAACAAGGGGTCGAAGTTGCCGAGATGGCCCTATGCGGCATGCGCGACGATGATTACCGCAACGCTTTGGAGCAAGCCGACGTGCTGCTGATCGGCACCCCGACGATCCAGCGCGACGCGCCCCCGCATGTCTGGCACGCCCTGTCGATGATCTCCTCGGTGACGCCCAAGTCCCGGCTTGCCGCGGTCTTCGGCTCCTTCGGCTGGAGCGGTGAGGCGGTCAAGATGGTCGAGCAGCGCCTGGATGGCCTCAAGTACAAGCTCGCCGCCGAGAGCATCTCCTTCCGTTTCACCCCGACGCCGGAAAATCTGGAGACCTGCCGGCAGTTCGCCGACCAGGTGGCGAACGCGGTGCTCTGCGAAGAATAGCCTGGAAAAAGCAGACTCACGCGAAGCCGCGAAGAACGCGGAGAAATTCAAAAAAATACTGCACAAAATTGGATTTTACTTCGCGCCCTTCGCGGCTTCGCGTGAGTCAGTGCCGTTTTTCAGTTTTAATCGCTCCAGCAATACCTCTATCTTGCCCCATCCAGGACTGTAGCCGTGTCCACGTCTCTGATCGCCACCGTCGCCGTCGCCGCCCCCCTCGACAAGGTCCTCTCGTACCTGGTCCCCGAAAACCTGCGGGAGCAGGCCCGCGTCGGGGTTCGCCTGCGGGTGCCGCTGGGACGGCGCAGCGTGGTCGGGTATCTGCTCGGGCTAACGGAAGGGGAGCCGGCGGGACTCAAGCCGGTGCAGGCGGTGCTGGACGAGGCGCCGCTCTTCCCGCCCGAACTGGTCCCGTTCTTCACCCGGGCCGCGGACTACTATGCGCATCCGCCTGGGGAAGTGATTCGCACCGCGCTGCCCGCCGGACTTTCCGGCCGGGGAGAAGAAATATCGATCCGCCGCGAGCCTTACTACGGCCCGACGGCGATGGCGGGGGAGCCGAGCGGCGCCCGGCAGCGTGAACATCTCGCCTTCATCCGGGAGCGGGGAGGAGCTTCCCTTTCCGAACTGCGCCGGACATTTGCCGCTCCGCACGCCTCCCTGCATCGTCTGGTGGCGCAGGGGTACCTGGCCGAGGCGGAGGTGGAGGTGCACCGCGACCCTTTTCTCGACGCTCCGGTTCCTGTCGATTGTCCGGTGACGCCCTCTGCGGAGCAGGCTGCGGCCCTGGCGGCCATCGGTGCGGCTCTCGATTCCGGCACCTTCTCTCCCCTGTTGCTGCACGGCGTTACCGGCAGCGGCAAGACCGAAGTCTATTTGCAAGCCATCGAAAATGCCCTGGAGAGAGGGCGTACGGCCGTCGTGCTGGTTCCCGAAATAGCCCTGACGCCGCAACTGGTCGGACGCTTCCGGGCCCGCTTTTCCGGACGTGGGGGTCGGATTGCCGTCCTCCACTCCGGACTCTCCGAAGGGGAGCGCTACGATGCGTGGCGGGCCATCGCCCGGGGCGAGGTCGACATCGTCATCGGTGCCCGTTCGGCGCTTTTCGCTCCGCTGTCGGCTCCCGGCATCATCGTCGTCGACGAGGAACACGAGGCGAGCTATAAACAGGCTGAAGGATTTCGCTACCACGCGCGCGACCTCGCCCTGCTGCGCGGCCAGATGGCGGGGGGGGTGGTCCTGCTGGGGAGTGCCACGCCGGCGGTGACCACCTACCACCGGGCCCGCAGCGGCCAGCTCGGCTACCTGCCGCTCGTCGGCCGGGTCGAGGGGCGGCCCCTCCCCGCGGTAGAGCTGGTCGACCTGCGTGAGACCCGCCCGGAGGGGGAGGGGAGCCTCTCGCCACCGCTGGCTGCGGCGCTCGAAGAGACACTTGCGCGGGGTGAGCAGGCGCTGCTGCTGCTTAATCGCCGCGGCTTCGCCCCGTTTCTCCTCTGTGGCGACTGCGGTGCAACCTTTCGCTGTCCCAACTGCGCCATCACCCTGACTTTCCACCAGGGTCGCCGCCAGCTGCGCTGCCACTACTGTGACTACGTCGAGACGCCTCCCGAACTCTGTCCCGGCTGCCGGGGGGACGCCATCGAACCGCAGGGGGCAGGAACCGAGCGACTGGAAGAGGAGTTGGCCAACCTCTTTCCAGCCGCCCGCATCGCCCGCATGGACCGCGATACTACCGCCCGCAAGGGAGCGCACCAGAGTCTGGTCGAGCGCATGCTTCGCGAGGAAATCGACATCCTGGTCGGCACCCAGATGGTCGCCAAGGGCCACGATTTCCCCCGGGTGACCCTCGTCGGTGTGGTCGGTGCCGACAGCAGTCTCAACCTCCCCGATTTCCGCAGCGCCGAGCGCACCTTCGCCCTCCTTTCCCAGGTGGCCGGGAGGGCCGGGCGCGGTGAGCGGCCCGGGCGGGTGCTGATCCAGACCTGGTCACCCGACCACTATGCACTGATCTGTGCCGCCGGGCACGACTACGAGGGGTTTTACCAGCAGGAGGTCGTCGGCCGTCAGGCACTCGGCTACCCACCTTTCGGCTACCTGGTCAACCTGGTTCTGGTCGGCAACGAAGAGCCGAAGGTGCAGCGGGCGGCGGCTGCTCTGGCCGACGGGCTGCAGCGCGTCGGCGGCGCGGTCGAGGTGCTCGGTCCCGCGCCCTGTCCGCTGGCCCGTCTGCGCGGCAAGAGCCGGGTGCAGATTCTGCTCAAGGCAACCGAGCGCCTGCCAATGCGGCGGCTGCTCGCCCGGCTGCCGGAACTGCGGAAGAAAATTCCCGCCGGCGTCGCCCTGGCGGTCGATGTCGATCCGGTGGACATGCTTTAAGCAGGAAGTGGAGAAGGGAACAAAGACAGACTGCCCGGCACAAGCCGGGCTTTTTTTGTGTGAAAGAGTAGATTGGTGTGTAGTTTTAAAACACAAAAAAATCAATCCTGACACCGCGAAGGCGGCCGACTTTTTTCGTGAATGGCCAAAAAAACGAGCACTGTCCAATCGATAGGCACTACTGATTAACAATTATCCACTCTGGCACGGTAAGTGGATATTGTTTGAGCGGCCGCGGGCCGTACCAGAGTGTATAGCGAGGCGTCTGCACAAAAAGCAGTCAATTGGCCTTTGCATGTCAACCCACAGGAGGAAATCATGACCACCAAGCTCGACGAAAAAATCGAACCGATTTACCAGGAAGTCCTCAACCGCAACCCCGGTGAGGTAGAGTTCCATCAGGCGGTGCGGGAGGTGCTCGAATCCCTCGGTCCGGTGCTGGTAAAGCACCCCGAGTACATGGAGCGCAAGATCATCCAGCGCATCTGCGAACCGGAGCGGCAGATCATCTTCCGGGTGCCCTGGCAGGATGACAAGGGGCAGGTGCACATCAACCGCGGCTTCCGCGTCGAGTTCAACAGCGCCCTCGGCCCCTACAAGGGTGGTCTGCGCTTCCACCCCTCGGTCTATCTCGGCATCATCAAGTTTCTCGGTTTCGAGCAGATTTTCAAGAACTCCCTGACCGGCATGCCGATCGGCGGCGGCAAGGGCGGTTCGGACTTCGATCCCAAGGGTAAGTCGGACGACGAGATCATGCGCTTCTGCCAGAGCTTCATGACCGAGCTCTACCGCCACCTCGGCGAGCATACCGACGTCCCCGCGGGTGACATCGGCGTCGGCGGTCGCGAGATCGGCTACATGTTCGGCCAGTACAAGCGCATCACCAACCGCTGGGAGGCCGGCGTGCTGACCGGCAAGGGCCTCAAGTGGGGCGGCTCGCTGGTGCGTCCAGAGGCGACCGGTTACGGCGCCACCTTCTTCATCAACGAGGCGCTCAAGGCCCGCAAGGACTCCTTCGCCGGCAAGACCTGCCTCGTCTCGGGCTCGGGCAACGTCGCCATCTACACCATCGAGAAGATTCACCAGCTCGGCGGCAAGTGCGTCGCCTGTTCCGACAGTAACGGCGTCATCGTTCATGAGAAGGGGCTCGACCTCGATCTGATCAAGCAGCTCAAGGAAGTGGAGCGCCGCCGCATCCAGGATTACACCAAGTACCACAAGGACGCCAAATACGTCGCCAACGGCAACATCTGGGAGATCCCCTGCCAGGTGGCGATGCCCTCGGCGACCCAGAACGAGATCAACGGCAAGGATGCCGCCACTCTGGTGAAAAACGGCTGCATCGCCGTCGGGGAAGGGGCCAACATGCCGACCACCCCCGAAGGGGTGAAGGTCTTCCTCGACGCCAAGATCGCCTACGGTCCGGGCAAGGCGGCCAACGCCGGCGGCGTGGCGACTTCGGCTCTCGAGATGCAGCAGAATGCCCAGCGCGACTCCTGGAGCTTCGATTTCACCGAGAAAAAGCTGGAGCAGATCATGATCAACATCCATGAACTCTGCTACGAGACCGCCGAGGAGTACGGTGATCCGGGTAACTACGTGCTCGGCGCTAACGTCGCCGGCTTCATCAAGGTCGCCGACGCCATGGTCGCCCACGGCCTGGTCTAGAGTTACGCTTCTGCACCAACGAAAAAAAGCCCGGCAACGATGCCGGGCTTTTTTGCTTGAAATTTCCGACGCTGAAGGGGCAAGGGCCGTGAAGGTCGGCTATCTCCATTTTTCGTGAAAGACAATTTCCTCGAGCGGCTTGCGCGGCGGGCCGGTCTTCTTCGCTTCCTGCGGATAGCCGAGAGGAAAGAGGCCGACGACCCGGATGTCGGCGGGGATGCCGAGCAGATCGCGCACCTTCTCCTCATCGAAGACGCCGACGAAGACGGTCCCCAGGCCGAGAGCATGGGCGGCGAGCATGAGG
>DATBML010000410.1:0-4976 GCA_036554885.1 Desulfuromonadales bacterium | reverse complement strand
AGGATGTCAAGGGAGAACCTGTGCCGGCAAATGAAAACTGTCAGATCACCAATTACAAGTCGTCCGGCAACAAGGTCACATGGCAGCTTGAATGCACCGGGGCGATGGCCGGCAAGGGGGAAGGGGAGATCGTTTTCCAGGGTGACTCGGCTTACGAGGGGAAAGCCACGATACAGGCGCAGGGGATGGCCATGACCACGAAATACACAGGCAAACGCCTCGGCGAGTGCAACTGACCACCTGGAATCGGAGGTAAACGGCAGCGGACACGGGATAAAAGTTTGAACGTTCCCATCCGGCAGGAGGAGCCGGGCAATGGAGACAACTCTAGGACTTATAGTCGGTATCGGACTTAGTGCGGCGTGCGGATTTCGCGTATTCGTGCCGCTGCTTGGCATGAGCCTGGCGGCTCTTTCCGGCTACATAACCCTGTCCCCCGGCTTCGAGTGGCTTGGAACGCGTGAGGCGCTGATCGCCTTCGGCACGGCGACCGTCATCGAGATCGCCGCCTACTACATCCCTTGGCTCGACAACGCGCTGGATGCCCTGATGACGCCTTTGGCCGTCGTTGCCGGCACGATCCTGACCGCTTCGTTACTCGGCGACATTTCCCCGTTTCTCAAATGGTCGCTGGCCATCATCGCAGGTGGCGGTGTTTCCGCGATCGTCCAGGGGGGCACGGTTACTCTGCGTGCAGCTTCATCCGGAGCAACGGGCGGGTTGGCGAACATTCTGGTCTCCACCATCGAACTTGCCGGTTCGGTATATGTGACGGTCTTCGCCATCCTGCTGCCGCTCCTGGGCCTCGCGGCGGTCATCTGGATCTGTTACTGGATGATCACCGTCATGGCCAGGTCGGCCTGGTTCAAAAAACTGTTGGGTTGACAGACAGTTTCGTTGCCACGGGGGGCACTGGAGATGCTGCTTCCAAAGCGGCATCCCGCGGAGGTCAGGCATGCAGCGACGGGCCGCGGTGCTCAAGCTGGTAGCGGCGGCATTCTTGTGGAGCTTGGGCGGGCTGCTCATCAAATGGGTGGACTGGAACCCGATGGCGATTTCGGGAATGCGCAGCGCCATCGGCGGCGCCTTCCTGCTGCTGGTTTGCCGCCGCCTGCAATTCGCCTGGTCGTCGTACCTGCTTGGCGGAGCGGTGGCCTACGCCTGCACCGTCACCCTGTTCGTGGTGGCCAACAAGCTGACCACCGCTGCCAATGCCATCCTGCTGCAGTACACGGCGCCGGTCCATGTGGCTCTCTTCGGCGCCTGGTTTCTGGGCGAGCGGCCCGGGCGACGCGACTGGCTGACGCTGGTCGTCGTCCTGGGCGGGATGGCGCTCTTTTTCCTGGAGGAGCTGACCCTGGCCCATCTCTGGGGGAACCTCGCCGCCCTGGGATCGGGGTTCGCCTTCGCCTGGATCGCCATATTCCTCCGCCGTCAGCGGGAGGGCGGGGCCATCGAGTCGATCATCCTGGGCAACCTGCTGGCGGCCGTCGCCGGTTTCCCGTTTATGTTCGGAGAGGTACCCGACGCTTCGGGCTGGATCGGCCTTCTCCTGCTCGGCGTGTTCCAGGTCGGCCTCGCCTATGCGCTCTTCGCCAGTGCCATCCGGCAGGTCACGGCGCTGGAAGCTCTCATCATCCCTGCCATCGAGCCGGTACTCAATCCCCTGTGGGTCCTGCTCCTGCTCGGTGAAGTCCCTGCTCCGCTGGCCGTTGTCGGTGGCGCCGTGATCCTCGCCGTGGTCCTCGGCCGCGCCCTGCTGCCGTTGCGGCAGGCGCAGGACTGAGCCCCGAAGGAAGCAGCATCCGGCGCCAGACCGGGGCAATCCCCTTCCGGCGGGACCCTGTCTCCCGGTGGTTTGCAAACCTTAGCCGGCAATGTGGGTACTTATCGGCCCGGTTGACGAATTTCCCCGGCCTGCTATGGTTACCCCATGTCGCTACCCTCCCTCTCCGAAAGCCGCTTGCTCCCCATCCCTTCCCTGTTATGCGTAGTGGCGCTGCTGACGGCGTGCGCGCAGGATGTAGGCCGCCAGCCCGTCACGGCACCGGAACAAGGTCCACCGCGGACGTTCGTTTATGAATGCAGCTATGGCTACCGGTTCGTCGCCAGGATAGATGGTGAGAAGGCTTGGTTGTTTCTGCCGGAGCAGACGCTGAGCCTGCCCCGGGTCCCGTCGGGTTCCGGAGCGAAGTACAGTAACGGGCTGCTGACGTTCTGGAGCAAGGGCGAGGAAGCGTTGCTTGAATCCGACAAGGCGGCGCACCGCGATTGCAGAAACAACCGGTCCCGGGCCATCTGGGAAGATGCCAAATTGAGGGGCGCAGATTTCCGGGCGGTCGGCAACGAACCGGGCTGGCACCTGGAAATAAAAGCCGGCGAGAAGACGGTCTTCGTCAGTGAATATGGACAGAGCCGCTTCGAGTTTGTCACCCCTGAGCCGTTGAACGACCAGATAGCACGTAAAACAACCTACAAGGTTCAGAATGTGGAGCATGACCTGACAATCATCCTCGAAGCGCTGCTTTGTCACGATTCCATGAGCGGCGAGTCGTTCGAAACCACGGTGACGGTGATTTTGGATGGTCAAATCTATCGCGGATGCGGCAGGCCGTTGCACTGATATATGGTGCCGAAAAGTTATAAAGCTGGCGGCGACCGAGGGGGCGCCGTGCGGAGCAGGTAAACCCTTTTGTGGAGGCAGCCTATGAGACGCGAAATGATTGTCGTTCTGGCCGGGGCACTTCTTCTTGGGTCTGGTTTTTATCCGGCGCTGGGTCAGGAAAAAGGGATGATGCCGATGCAGGAACAGATGAAGATGCAGGAGCAGGTCTATGGCTGGCAGTTGATGAGCGAGCAGGAGCGCCAGGAGCACCGGCAGCAGATGCAGCAGATGAAAACCGAAGAAGAGCGCGAGGCCTTCCGCCGGGAGCATCACGAGAAGATGCAGGAACGCGCCCGGCAAATGGGTGTCACTCTGCCCGAGGAGCCCGGTCAGGGCGGCAAGGGCATGGGACCGGGAGGAGGAGGTATGGGGCCCGGCGGCGGCATGGGCGGCGGAAAGCGCTGAGTCCGAGGCCGGAAATCCAGAGAGGACAGACAATAAGCCTGCGACGAGCAGGCTTTTTGTCTGTTAAACAGGTGTCGGACATCGTGGATTGAACACCCTCTCAGGAATTCTCCCGGGGCGATGAGCCCCTTTGGTTTTTTGGCCGCAGGGTGGCGCAGAGAATTCCGGCGATGATCAGGCCGATGCCGACGGCATGGAAAAGCAGGAGCCGCTCGTGCAGAAAGATCACGGCCAGGATGGTGCTGAAGGCGGGCATGAGGTGGATGAATTGACCGCCCACCTGGGCGCCGACCCTGCGGATGCCGCTGTTCCAGGCCACGAAGGCGACGACGGAGGCAAAGATTCCCACATAGGCGATGCTTGCCAGCGTCGCGGGGGTCGGCTCGACCACTTTGCCGGAGGCGATTTCCAGGGCGTAGAGGGGGGCGATAAAGACCAGGCCGCAGATGGCGATGACAAAGAGAAAAACCAGGGGGTCGAGCCCCTGCGGGTAGTAGCGCAGACCGATCGAGTAGAGCGCCCAGGAGACGGCCGCCGCCAGCACCAGCAGGTCCCCGGTGGTGAAGGAGAGGTGGAGCGCCGCTGCCGGCTCGCCGCGAAGGATGATCGTCGCTACCCCGGCCAGGGAAAGGCCGATGCCGGTCCACTGCCTGCCCGATACGGGCTGGCCGTAGAAGAGCCGGGCAAAGAAGAGGATCAGCACCGGGATGGCCGAGTTGACCAGGGCGGCGTTGATGGCGGTGGTGGTGTGCATGGCGGTGTAGATCAGCAGGTTGAACAGGGTCACCCCGAGCAGGCCGTAGAGGGGGAAGAGTTTCAGGTTGGCGCGAATGAGCGGCCACTGGCTGCGCAGGCGTGGAAGGACGAACGGGAGTAGGACGGCCAGCGCTACGGTCCAGCGCCAGAACAGGAGCCCGACCGGCGGAATCAGGGTGACGACAGCCCGGCTCAAGACGAAATTGCCTGACCAGAGCAGGGCGCTGAGGGTGAGAAGGAGGTAGGGTATCAAGCGGTTTCTCCGTAGCGCAGGGCAGGCAGTTGCATCGCCTCAGCGAACCGGATCACGTGTTTTTCGTGTTTTCCTCTGCCTGACGCCTGTCTCCCTCGGTGGCAGCGACATGGCATAGACGACGCCTCGTTCCACCCACGCGGTCAGGTCCTCGTCCTTGGTCCAACCTTCCGGCGCGACCTGCACCCAGCCGGTCAACGGCCGGCCGGTCAGGTCGAAGAATTCCGCATGGAGGCGGGCCAGCGCTTCGCCGTACGCCTGCCGCCCGACGCGGACGATGAGCCGGTCGCGGACGATGCCGCAAGCCATGCGGCCGTGCAGCATGAAGCAAATGCCGCCGAACATCTTCTTTTCGTCGTAGCCGTCCCGCGGAATCAGTAGGGCGCGGATACGGGCCGCCAGGGATTCGTCGTAGGCCATCAGGTGCCTTCTGTCGGGGCGCGATTCGACTGTTTTGTTTTGTCCACTACTTCGATTTTTTGAGCCGGTCAGCGAGGGCGGCGAAGGGGGAGTGGCCGAGCGAGGGGCGGTCCTGGCGACCGGCAGGACCGTCAGCGTCGCGCTGCTCTTGCACGCCACGGGTATGCTCGTGGTCATGGCAATAGATGCACAGCAGTTCCCAGTTGCTGCCGTCGAGCGGATTGTTGTCGTGGTTGTGGTCCCGGTGGTGCACCGTCAACTCTCGCAGTTTTTTGCCCTCGAATTCGCGGGTGCAGCGGCCGCAGACGTGGGGGAAGAGTTTCAGCGCCTTTTCCCGGTATCCGGCCTGGCGCATCTCCTCTTCCCGGCGCATCTCCGCGACGATCCGGTCATATTTTTCGTCATCAGAATTAGCCATAAAACCTATCAATCGACCTGGTGCGCAGCCAGAAACATCGATTTTTCCAGAGAGGCGAA